>NZ_JBFACU010000039.1:0-73273 GCF_040641015.1 Streptomyces sp. NPDC021356
ATCCGCGACCTCGACCTGCTCCGCCCGATCTACTCCCAGACCGCCGCCTACGGCCACTTCGGCCGCGAGCTGCCCGACTTCACCTGGGAGCGCACGGACCGCGTGGACGCACTGCGCCAGGCGGTGGGCTTCTAGGCCCTGCCCGACCCCGGGCACTTCGTACAGCACGCCGGCCCCAGGACCTGACCGCGGTCCGGGGGCCGGCGTCGTCGTCCGGACGGGCCCCGCCGGTTCGGCCGGACGAGGGCGTACGACGCGGAGGCACCGGGCGTGCGGAAGCTCGTGAGGTCACCGCGGCGCCGCCCCTCCCCGCGCCGTAGGGTCTACGGCGCGCTCGCGCCGCGGCCCCGGTGATCCGCGGTCGCCGGCAGGGCCGCCGCGCGTCGGTTGTCGGTGCCGTTTGGTAAGAATGCAAGCGTGAGCAGCGAGAACGGGCCGGGGGACGGCGGGGCCGAGGGGGCGCCGCCCGAGCAGCTTGCGCTCATCCGGGAGAGCGTGCGCAAGGCGAAGGCGCCCCGCGCCAAGCCCCGGACCTGGCGCGGCGCGGCGCTGGCCGAGCACCTGCCGGTCGCCCGGGTGATCGTCGACAAGGGCGTGCTCCACCTCGACCGCTCCTTCGACTACGCGGTGCCCGCCGAACTCGACGCCGACGCGCAGCCCGGCGTGCGGGTGCGGGTGCGGTTCGGAGCCGGACGGCACCGGGTGCGGGAGGGCCGGCGCGAGGGCGGCGGCCTCATCGACGGGTTCCTCGTCGAGCGGCGGGCCGAGTCCGACTACTCCGGGCCCCTGGCCGCGCTCGCCCAGGTCGTCTCCCCCGAGCCGGTCCTCGGCGAGGAGCTGCTGGCGCTGGTCCGCGCCGTCGCCGACCGCTACGCCGGGAGCGTCGCCGACGTGCTCCAGCTCGCCGTGCCGCCGCGCAACGCGCGCGCCGAACAGCGGCCGTCGCCCGCCCCGCTGCCACCGCCCGGGGCCCCGGACCCCGGTTCCTGGACCCGTTACGAGCACGGCGCGGCCTTCATCGAGTCACTGGCCGCCCGGGGCGCCCCCCGCGCGGTGTGGAACGCCCTGCCCGGACCGCGGTGGAGCGAGGAGATGGCCCGGGCCGTCGCCGCGACGCTCGCCTCCGGGCGGGGCGCGCTCGTGGTCGTCCCCGACGGCCGGATCGCCGCCCGCCTCGACGCCGCGCTCACCGCCCTCCTCGGTGCGGGACGGCACGCGCTGCTCACCGCCGACGCGGGGCCCGAGAAGCGCTACCGGCAGTGGCTCGCGGTCAGCAGAGGCTCCGTACGGGCGGTGGTCGGAACCCGCGCCGCCATGTTCGCGCCGGTCCGCGACCTCGGACTGGTCGCCCTCTGGGACGACGGGGACGACAGCCACAGCGAGCAGCACGCGCCACAGCCGCACGCGCGCGAGGTGCTGCTGCTGCGCGCCGCGCAGGACCGGTGCGCCTTCCTGCTGGGCAGCTGGAGCTGCACCGTGGAGGCGGCGCAGCTCGTCGAGTCCGGCTGGGCGCGGCCTCTGGCCGCGGCCCGCGAGCAGGTGCGGCGGGCGGCCCCGCTCGTGCGCACCGTGGGCGACGGCGACCTCGCCCGGGACGAGGCCGCGCGGGCCGCCCGGCTGCCCTCGCTCGCCTGGCAGGCGGCCAGGGAGGGCCTGCGGCACGGCCCCGTGCTGGTGCAGGTCCCGCGCCGCGGGTACGCGCCGCGGATGGCCTGTGCGCAGTGCCGGGCGCCCGCACGCTGCCGGCACTGCGCCGGTCCGCTGGAGGGGCAGGACGCGGGAGTCCTGCGCTGCGGGTGGTGCGGACGGGAGGAATCCGCCTGGCACTGTCCGGAGTGCGGGTCGTTCCGGCTGCGGGCCCAGATCGTCGGGGCGCGGCGCACCGCGGAGGAACTGGGGCGGGTCTTCCCCGCCGTGCCGGTGCGCACCTCGGGCCGCGAGCAGGTGCTCGACACGGTGCCGGACACGCCCGCCCTGGTGGTGAGCACACCAGGCGCCGAGCCGGTCGCCGACGGCGGCTACGCGGCGGCCCTCCTGCTGGACGGCTGGGCCATGCTGGGCCGGCCCGACCTGCGGGCCGGCGAGGACGCCCTGCGCCGCTGGATCGGCGCGGCGGCCCTGACGCGGCCGCAGGAGGCGGGCGGCACGGTGGTCGTCGTGGCCGAGCCGACGCTGCGGCCCGTGCAGGCACTGGTGCGCTGGGACCCCGTGGGACACGCGCTGCGGGAGCTGTCCGAGCGGGCCGAACTGGGCTTCCCGCCGGTGTCGCGGATGGCGGCCGTGACGGGTCCCGTGGAGGCGGTCGCGGACTTCCTGCGTGGCGTCGAACTGCCGGACCGGGCCGAGATCCTCGGCCCCGTGCCCGTACCGGTCACCCCGGCCGGACGCCCCCGGCGGCCCGGCGCGCCGCCGCCCGGCGAGCAGTGGGAGAGGGCGCTGGTGCGCGTACCTCCCGGCAGCGGGTCCGCCCTCGCCACGGCCCTGAAGGCCGCCCAGGCGGCACGGACGGCCCGGGGGAGCGGCGAGGCCGTGTGGGTGCGGATCGACCCGCCGGACATCGGGTGACGACATCGGGTGACGGGCGGAGGCCACCGCCGCCGCTTCCGGCCCCGTGCGCTGTGAGGCCCTGCCGGCTGCGGGGCCGGCAGGGCGCGATCGGGGGGTGACGGTGTCGGCGCGTCAGCCGTTGCGCGGGCCGGGGAAGGCCGTGGGCCTGACGTCCTCGCGCAGCGACGGGCTGCCGGCGGTCGGCTGGGTCGGCATGGAGCGGGCCGCCGGCACCGTGGGAACCGCCGTGATGCCGGTGCCCACGTTGACCGGGTGGGAGCCGGGCGTCTCCGGCGCACGCTCGGCCTCGGCTGCAGCAGCCTGCGCGGCGGCGCGGCGCGCGCCGTAACGCCGGTGCACCGCCTGCTTGGTGACGCCGAGCGCCGAACCCACGGCGTCCCACGAGAAACCGAGCGAGCGGTCGAAGTCGACGGCGGCCGTGACCAGGGTCTCGACGCTGTCCCGCAGCTCCTGCGCGAGACGGACCGTCGGGGCGGGCGCCCGTCCGTAGACGACGAAGCCCGTGGAGGGGCCGGAGCGGCGTGGGCGGTAGACGTTGCCCAACTGGGCGGTGAGCGTGCGCAGCGCGTCCACCTGGCGGCGGACCCGCTCGATGTCCCGCACCAGCAAGTGAAGGCTGGCCCGGGCCTGGGCGTCGTGGGTTGCGTGGTCGGCCATGAACAAGCCTCTCGAACCGGCGTTGAAAGGAACGGGCCGTACGAGCGGCCCCTTTTGGTCAACTCTCACTTGACCAACGCGTTTTCGGCCCGCTGGTCACGCTGTGGGGGCGTAAGGGCATATGCGTACGCCCCCGCGCGTCGGGCGTGCGCTGCGTTCCTCGCCTTCGGCGGTTCCCCTTCGTGGCCATAGACTTGTGGGCCGCGTACCCACCCCGACCGAGAGGCCCGCACCCGCTCATGAAGCTCGTCTTCGCCGGTACCCCCGAGGTCGCCGTTCCCGCCCTGGACGCCCTGCTCGCCTCCGGGCGGCACGAGGTCGCGGCCGTCGTCACCCGCCCCGACGCACCGGCCGGGCGCGGACGCAGGCTGATCGCGAGCCCGGTCGCCGAGCGCGCGGAGGAGGCCGGGATCGAGGTGCTCAAGCCCGCCCGGCCGCGCGAGCCCGAGTTCCAGGAGCGGCTCAAGGAGATCGCCCCGGACTGCTGCCCCGTCGTCGCCTACGGCGCCCTGCTGCCCAGGACCGCCCTGGACATCCCCGCGCACGGCTGGGTCAACCTGCACTTCTCCCTGCTGCCCGCCTGGCGCGGCGCCGCGCCGGTGCAGCACAGCATCATGGCGGGTGACGAGATCACCGGTGCCTCCACGTTCCTCATCGAGGAGGGACTGGACTCCGGCCCGGTCTACGGCACCGTCACGGAGGCGATCCGCCCCACCGACACCAGCGGTGACCTGCTCACCCGGCTCGCCCTCGCCGGCGCGGGACTGCTCGCCGCGACCATGGACGGCATCGAGGACGGCACCCTGAAGGCCGTGCCGCAGCGGGCGGAGGGCGTGACCCTCGCCCCCAAGATCACCGTCGAGGACGCCCGGATCGACTGGGCGGCCCCCGCCCTGCGCGTCGACCGCGTGGTGCGCGGCTGCACGCCGGCGCCGGGAGCCTGGACCACGTTCCGCGGCGAACGCCTCAAGCTGATCCAGGCCGCCCCCGTGCCGCAGCGCACCGACCTCGCGCCGGGAACCCTGGCCGTCGGCAAGAACAGCGTCCACGCGGGCACGGGCTCGTACGCGGTCGAACTGCTCTGGGTGCAGGCCCAGGGCAAGAAGCCGATGCGGGCGGCGGACTGGGCACGCGGCGCGCGCATCACGGAGGGCGAGACGCTCGGGGGCTGAAGGGCTGCGCCCCGCGCGGCGCCCGGCGCCGCCCACGAGCGGCGCCGGGTGCGCCGGGCCGCCGTACGGGCATGCGGGCCCACGGCCGGCCGGGAGCGGCAGTTCGGTGCCGACCGGGGCCGTGGCACGGCCGGCGGTCGCCCGGGGCGTGCTGGTTCGGCGTGAAGTGCGGGGGAGCGCTGGGGTGCCGTCGCGGGGCGGACCTGGAGCCGGTCGGGGACCCGGCGGTCCGCGGAGGTGACGCGCCGGGGGGTCGGCAGGGTCGTGCCGCGTGCTCTTGGTGCTGGGGGTCGGCGGGGCTGTGCCGCGTGTTCTTGCTGCTGGGGGTCGGCAGGCCTGTGCCGCGTGCTCTTG
This sequence comes from Streptomyces sp. NPDC021356, assembly GCF_040641015.1. Classification (NCBI taxonomy): domain Bacteria; kingdom Bacillati; phylum Actinomycetota; class Actinomycetes; order Kitasatosporales; family Streptomycetaceae; genus Streptomyces; species Streptomyces sp. NPDC021356. Next base: position 4,752 of record NZ_JBFACU010000039.1, read on the forward strand.
CTGCTGGGGGTCGGCAGGCCCCTGCCGCGTGCTCTTGCCGCCGGGTGGTCCGCAGGCCCGTGCCGTGCCCTCTTGCCGCCGGGCGCCGGTCGGGCGCCGCCTCGCGGGCCGTAGGCTGGGGGCACAGCGCACCGGGCCCGCGCACCCGCGTCCGGCCCCGCCCAGCGCGTCCGTGCGCGGCGCCCCCAGACATCCGGAGCACCTTTTCGTGAGCGACACCCCCCGTCGGCCCCGCAAGCCTGCCAAGCCCTACCGCCGGCCCCAGAAGGACCCCGTCCGCATCCTCGCCTTCGACGCGCTGCGCGCCGTGGACGAACGGGACGCGTACGCGAACCTCGTCCTGCCGCCGCTGCTGCGCAAGGCCAGGGAGAAGGGCGACTTCGACGGGCGGGACGCGGCGCTCGCCACCGAGCTGGTCTACGGGACGCTGCGCCGGCAGGGGACGTACGACGCGATCATCGCCGCCTGCGTGGACCGGCCGCTGCGGGAGGTGGACCCGCCCGTCCTCGACGTCCTCGGCCTCGGCGCCCACCAGCTGCTCGGCACCCGCATCCCGAGCCACGCCGCCGTCTCCGCCACGGTCGAGCTGGCCCGGGTGGTGCTCGGCGACGGGCGGGCCAAGTTCGTCAACGCGGTGCTGCGCAAGGTCGCCCAGCACGACCTCGACGCCTGGCTGGAGAAGGTCGCCCCGCCCTACGACGAGGACCCCGAGGACCACCTCGCCGTCGTCCACTCCCATCCGCGCTGGGTCGTCTCCGCCCTGTGGGACTCGCTCGGCGGCGGACGCGCGGGCATCGAGGACCTCCTGGACGCCGACAACGAGCGGCCCGAGGTGACCCTGGTGGCCCGGCCCGGCCGGGCCACCACGCAGGAACTGCTGCGCGAGGAGGCGGCGGTGCCGGGCCGCTGGTCCCCGTACGCCGTGCGGCTCACCGAGGGCGGCGAGCCGGGCGCTGTGGACGCGGTGCGCGAAGGACGCGCGGGCGTGCAGGACGAGGGCAGTCAGCTCGTCGCCCTCGCCCTGGCGAACGCGCCCGTCGACGGCCCGGACACGAAGTGGCTGGACGGTTGCGCCGGGCCCGGCGGCAAGGCGGCCCTGCTCGCCGCCCTCGCCGCCGAGCGCGGGGCGGTGCTGCTCGCCTCGGAGAAGCAGCCGCACCGGGCCGGACTGGTGGCCAAGGCGCTCGCCGGGAACCCGGGCCCGTACCAGGTCGTCGCCGCCGACGGGACGCGTCCCGCCTGGCGGCCCGGCAGCTTCGACCGCGTCCTCGTGGACGTGCCGTGCACCGGCCTCGGCGCCCTGCGCCGCCGTCCCGAGGCACGGTGGCGGCGCCGCCCCGAGGACCTGGACGGCTTCGCGCCCCTCCAGCGCGGCCTGCTCCGCACGGCGCTGGAGTCGGTCCGCGTCGGCGGTGTCGTCGGCTACGCCACCTGCTCCCCGCACCTCGCCGAGACCCGGGCGGTCGTCGCCGATCTGCTCAAGCAGTTCCCGCAGGCGGAACTGATTGACGCGAGGCCGCTGCTCCCCGGCGTCCCCGCCCTGGGCGAGGGCCCCGACCTCCAGTTGTGGCCGCACCTGCACGGCACGGACGCGATGTACCTGGCCCTGATCCGCAGAACCGCCTGAACCCCGCCGGGGGCGGCTCCCCCAGGGGCGCGGGGAACTGCGCGCTGAGCCCTCACTGTCCCGCGGACAACGCACGACCCCGCAGCCCCCGCCGCAGCCGACCGCACCGGCCGGGACCCCGGTGGGGGCGGCTCCCCCAGGGGCGCGGGGAACTGCGCGCTGAGCCCCCACCGTCCCGCGGACAACGCACGACCCCGCAGCCCCCCGCCGCAGCCGACCGCACCGGCCGGGACCCCGGCGGGGGCAGCTCCCCCAGGGGCGCGGGGAACCGCGCGCCGAGCCCCCACCGTCCCGCGGACGACACACGCGCTCAGCCCCACCGCCCGCGGGCAACGCACAACCCCCAGGGACCGCCGTTACAGCCCAGCGCCGCGGCATGGCAGGCTTGGGGCATGGCCGTGCAGATCAACCCCAGCATCCTGTCCGCCGACTTCGCGCGCCTCGCCGAGGAGGCGAAGGCGGTCGAAGGGGCCGACTGGCTCCACGTCGACGTGATGGACAACCACTTCGTCCCCAACCTCACGCTCGGGGTGCCGGTCGTGGAGTCCCTGGCGCGGGCGGCGGACACCCCGCTGGACTGCCACCTGATGATCGAGGACCCCGACCGGTGGGCGCCGCAGTACGTGGAGGCGGGCGCCTCCTCGGTCACCTTCCACGTGGAGGCCGCCGCCGCTCCCGTACGGCTGGCCCGCGAGATCCGCGCCAAGGGCGCCAGGGCGTCGATGGCGCTCAAGCCCGCCACGCCCGTCGAACCGTACGAGGACCTGCTCCCCGAGCTGGACATGCTCCTGATCATGACGGTGGAACCGGGCTTCGGCGGGCAGGCGTTCCTCGACATCATGCTGCCCAAGATCCGCCGCACCAGGGAGCTGATCGGCAAGCACGGCCTGCAGCTGTGGCTCCAGGTGGACGGCGGTGTGTCGGCCTCGACGATCGAGCGGTGCGCGGACGCCGGAGCCGACGTCTTCGTCGCCGGATCCGCGGTCTACGGCGCCGAGGACCCGGCCGAAGCGGTCCGTGCCCTGCGCACACAGGCCGAGAAGGCCACCTCCCAGGCGTCCTGGGCGTGCAACCACTGAGCATCAGGAACATGAACGGCTCTCATCAGGGCTGATCAACAGCGCCGGATCTGCAAGGATGAACGGCGAATCCAGAGTGTGAACAGCAGTGAGGAGATCGCCGTGTCGGGTATGTCGGCGGGCCGGTCAGCAGTGCGGATGGGACCCGCTGAGCTGGTGCAGGCGGCGGCCATGGCCCGCCGCTTCTACCTCGAGGGCAAGTCCAAGATCCAGATCGCCGAGGAGTTCGGCGTCAGCCGGTTCAAGGTGGCCAGGGTCCTGGAGACCGCTCTCGAACGGGATCTCGTGCGCATCGAGATCCGTGTGCCGGCCGAACTGGACGCCGAGCGCTCCGACGCGCTCCGCGCCCGCTACGGCCTCAGGCACGCCGTCGTGGTCGAGTCCCCGGCCGAGGCCGAGGAGACGCCCGACCCGGAGAACCTCGGGGAGGTCGCGGCCGACCTGCTCGGCGAACTGGTCGACGAGGGCGACGTCCTCGGTCTGGCCTGGGGCCGCTCCACCATCCACATGGCGGCGGCCCTCGACCGGCTGCCCCCGTGCACGGTGGTGCAGCTGACCGGCGTGTACGACGCCGGTACGTCCGAGCGCGGCTCGGTGGAGGCCGTGCGCCGCGCCGCCCAGGTCTCCGGCGGCGACGCGCACCCGATCTACGCGCCGATGCTGCTGCCGGACGCGGCCACCGCGGCGGCGCTGCGCAACCAGACCGGGATCGCCCGGGCCTTCGAGTACTTCGACAAGGTCACCGTCGCCTGCGTGTCCATCGGTTCCTGGGAGCCGGGCATCTCCACGGTGCACGACATGCTCAGCGACGAGGAGCGCGCCCACTACGCCTCGCTCGGTGTCGCCGCCGAGATGGCCGCGCACCTCTTCGACGCCGAGGGCCGCCGGATCGGCCGCGACCTGGGGGAGCGGTGCATCACGGTCAAGGCCGACCAGCTCCGCCGTATCCCCGAGGTCGTCGCCATCGCGGGCGGCCAGCGCAAGGCCGCCGCGATCGACGCGGTGCTGCGCTCGGGGCTGGTCACCAGCCTGGTCACGGACACCTCGGCCGCCGACTACCTGATGACGGCCGGGCCGGCCCCCAGGCCCGCCCTGAACCGGGCGGACCCGGACGGGGTCTGACAGCGGGCCGCCGGGGAACGGCCGTGGGAGCATCGTCGGCATGCTGGTGCGGTCCGTCCCCCGTGCGTGCGCGGGTCTCCTCGTCTGTCTCGCCGTCCTGCTGGCGGGGTGTTCGACCGGGGGCTCCGCCTCGGGCGGTGCCACCAGGGGGAGCGCGACGCCCGCTCCCGCCCGGTCCTCCGCGTCGGGTCCGGCTGCGGCCGGCGCCGCCACGCCCTCCTGGGCACGTGGCACGGCCACCGTCCGGGAGTCCCGGCTGCCGGCCGAGGCCCGGCACACCCTCGCCCTCATCGACCGGGGCGGCCCCTTCCCGTATCCCCAGGACGGCGTCGTCTTCGGCAACGTCGAGAAGCGGCTGCCGAGACACGTGCGGGGCTACTACCACGAGTACACGGTCAGGACCCCGGGATCGCGCGACCGCGGCGCCCGGCGCCTCGTCACCGGGCAGGGCGGGGAGATCTACTACACCGACGACCACTACGACTCGTTCCGGGCGGTGCTGAGATGAGCGAAGACCTGGCCGGCCGGCTCGTGGTCGCGCTGGACCTCGACGGGGTCACGGACAAGGCGGGCCTGATGGACCGGGTGGCGCGGGCCCTCGCGCTGCCCGGCTGGTTCGGCCGCAACTGGGACGCGCTGGCCGATTCCCTCGCCGACCCCTCGGTGTGGCCGAAAGAGGCGGCCGGGCGCGGGCTGCTGCTCGTCGTCCGGGGCTGGCGCGCGTACGCAGCGGGCCGTCCCGAGGAGTGGCGCATCGCCGAGGACGTGTTCGCCCAGGCGGCGGACCGCACCCCCGCGCTGGCCGTCGCCCTGGACCTCGGAGGTTCCTCCTAAGACCCCGCTGACCAGCCTGGATGTTGCGACAGGACATGACCGGCCATCCGGCATGGGACAATGAAGTACGTGCTCTTTCCCCCTGGCTGACCTGTCCGGGGGCCACCTCTGATCGACTGGGATGTGCAGCACGTGCGTTTCCTCAACGACATCCAGCCCGCGTACGACCTGACGTACGACGACGTCTTCATGGTGCCGAGCCGCAGCGCGGTCGGCTCGCGACAGGGCGTGGACCTCAGCTCCCCGGACGGCACGGGCACCACCATCCCGCTCGTCGTCGCCAACATGACCGCGATCGCCGGCCGCCGCATGGCCGAGACCGTGGCCCGTCGCGGCGGTCTGGTGGTCATACCGCAGGACATCCCGATCGAGGTCGTCACCGAGGTGATCTCCTGGGTCAAGGGCCGCCACCACGTCCTGGACACCCCGATCGTGCTGGCCCCGCACCAGACGGTCGCCGACGCCCTCGCGCTGCTGCCCAAGCGCGCGCACAACGCCGGTGTGGTCGTCGACGAGGACCACCGGCCCGTCGGTGTGGTCACCGACCAGGATCTGACCGGCGTGGACCGCTTCACCCAGCTCGAAGTCGTCATGAGCCGGGACCTGGTGCTCCTGGACGCGGACATCGACCCGCGCGAGGCCTTCAACCGGCTCGACGCCGCCAACCGCCGCTACGCGCCCGCCGTGGACGCGGACGGCCGCCTCGTCGGCATCCTGACCCGCAAGGGCGCCCTGCGCGCCACGCTCTACACCCCCGCCGCCGACGCGCACGGCAGGCTCCGCATCGCCGCCGCCGTCGGCATCAACGGCGACGTGGCGGGCAAGGCGAAGCAGCTCCTCGACGCCGGTGTCGACACCCTCGTCATCGACACGGCGCACGGCCACCAGGAGTCGATGATCAGCGCGATCAAGCTGGTCCGCGACCTCGACCCGCAGGTCCCGATCGTGGCGGGCAACATCGTCTCCGCCGAGGGCGTCAAGGACCTGATCGACGCGGGCGCCGACATCATCAAGGTCGGCGTGGGTCCCGGCGCCATGTGCACCACCCGGATGATGACCGGTGTCGGCCGGCCGCAGTTCTCCGCCGTGCTGGAGTGCGCGGCCGAGGCCAGGAAGTACGGCAAGCACGTGTGGGCCGACGGTGGCGTCCGTCACCCCCGCGACGTGGCCATGGCCCTCGCGGCCGGCGCCTCCAACGTGATGGTCGGCTCCTGGTTCGCGGGCACGTACGAGTCGCCGGGCGACCTCCAGCAGGACGCGAACGGCCGCCTCTACAAGGAGTCCTTCGGCATGGCCTCCGCCCGCGCGGTGCGCAACCGCACCTCGGAGGAGTCGTCCTACGACCGGGCCCGCAAGGGGCTGTTCGAGGAGGGCATCTCCACGTCCCGGATGTTCCTCGACCCGACCCGCCCGGGCGTCGAGGACCTGATCGACTCGATCATCGCGGGTGTCCGTTCCTCCTGCACCTACGCCGGCGCCAACTCCCTGGAGGAGTTCGCCGACAAGGCGATCGTCGGCATCCAGAGCGCGGCCGGCTACGCCGAGGGCAAGCCGCTGCACGCCAGCTGGAACTGACCGCCGCCCCCGCCGGCCGAGGCCGGGCGGACCCCTCTCCCCGACGGCCCCCGCCGTCCCGCTCACGGGACGCCGGGGGCCGTCGGCGTCCCGTGGCACACCGGGACACTCCCGCCCGTCCCGCGCGCAACGGTCCAAAGCACCCGCGCAACGAACACCCGCGCAAGCCCCCGGAACGCAACGATCTTGCAGGTAGACGCAAGGTTGCTGCATTACGCTTGTGAAGCGCAGCCTCGTAGGGTCTGCGCTGTACATGGCGTGGCAGGGACCCCGCTCGGTGGGTCCCCACGGGACGTGGTGCCACCGGTCCCCGCCGCTCGAAGAAATCGCAGCGACAAGGAGCCGCGCGTGCTCGACCAAGGCGCACCGCCGAACCGCACCCTCACCGTCCCTTCGTCCGTCGGTGCGCGCCTGATGCGTCGCAAGCCGGTGGAACGCCTGGTCGCTGAGGGTGGCCAGGGAGAGGGAGGCAGCCTCAGGCGGTCCCTGGGACTCTGGCAGCTCACCATGATCAGCATCGGTGCCACCCTGGGCACCGGCATCTTCGTGGTCCTCGGCGAGGCCGTCCCCAAGGCCGGCCCGGCCGTCACGATCTCCTTCGTGATCGCCGGTCTGACGGCCCTCTTCTCCGCCCTGTCCTACGCGGAGCTGGCCGGCACCATCCCGGTCTCCGGATCCTCGTACTCGTACGCATACGCAACGATGGGCGAGCTGATCGCCTGGGTCTGCGGATGGTGCCTGATCCTGGAGTACGGCGTGTCGGTGGCCGCCGTCGCCGTCGGCTGGGGCGAGTACCTCAACGAGCTGCTCAAGGGCACGATCGGCGTGACCATACCGGCGGCCCTGTCGGCCCCGCCCGGTGACGGCGGTGTCTTCAACCTGCCCGCGCTGATCGTCGTCCTGCTGGCGATGACCTTCCTGCTCGGCGGCGCCAAGGAGTCCGCGCGCGCCAACACGATCATGGTCTGCGTGAAGATCGCCGCCCTGGTGCTGTTCTGCGCGATCGGCGTCCAGGGCTTCCGCTCCGGCAACTACTCCCACTTCATGCCGCTCGGCATGGGCGGCGTGAGCGCGGCCGGCGCGACGCTCTTCTTCTCGTACATCGGCTTCGACGCCGCCTCCACGGCCGGTGAGGAGGCCAAGAACGCCCAGCGCGACCTGCCCCGCGCGATCATGCTCTCCCTGGTGATCGTCACCGCGCTGTACGTCCTGGTCGCCGCCGTCGCCGTGGGTGCCAAGCCCTGGCGGCAGTTCAACGACTCGGAGGCGGCGCTCGCCCAGATCATGCGCGAGGTCACCGGCCAGAGCTTCTGGGGGACCCTGCTGGCCTTCTGCGCGGTCATCGCCATCGCCAGCGTCGTGCTGACCGTGCTCTACGGCCAGACCCGCATCCTGTTCGCGATGTCCCGCGACGGCCTGGTGCCCAAGGCGTTCTCCCGCGTCCACCCGAAGTCGGGCGCCCCCCGGGTGAACACGGTCATCGTGTCCCTCTTCTGCGGTGTGCTGGCCGCCGCCATCCCGCTGGGACAGCTCGCGGACGCCACCAGCATCGGCACTCTCTTCGCCTTCGCCCTGGTCAACGTGGCCGTCGTGATGCTGCGCCGGACCCGCCCGGCCATGCACCGCACCTTCCGGGTGCCGCTGTCCCCGGTGCTGCCCGCGATCGGCTTCGTGCTGTGCGTGTGGATGATGGGCAGCCTGTCCACGGTCACCTGGGTGGTCTTCGGAATCTGGATGGCCGTCGGGCTCGTGTTCTACTTCGTGTACGGCTACCGCCGTTCCCGTCTGGCGGCTCCGGAGAGCCCCGCCACGGCAGCCCACTAGCCCCTCAGAGCCGGCCCGAGCCCGAAGAAGTGACCCACACCCCGTGCTGAACGATCTCGACGAACACATCGTGCACGCCCTCGCCGAGGACGCCCGCCGCTCCTACGCGGACATCGGGCAGCTGATCGGCCTCTCCGCGCCCGCCGTCAAACGGCGCGTGGACCGGCTGCGCGCCACCGGCGCCATCACCGGCTTCACCGTCCGCGTCGACCCCGCGGCGCTCGGCTGGCAGACCGAGGGCTACGTGGAGATCTACTGCCGGAGCAACACCTCGCCGGAGACCATCCAGCGCGGCCTGGAGCGCTACCAGGAGGTCGTGGCCGCGTCCACCGTCACCGGTGACGCGGACGCGATCGCCCAGGTCTTCGCCGCCGACATGCGGCACTTCGAGCGGGTCCTGGAACGCATCGCGGGCGAGCCGTTCGTGGAGCGGACCAAGTCGGTCCTGGTCCTGTCACCCCTCCTGCGCCGCTTCTCCTCCGGCTCGCCCACCTGACCCCGGCGCCTACTTCGTGGGATACACCGGGTGCCAGGGCAGCACCCGGAAGTCGCCGCTGCCCTTCTTGACGAACTCGAACGGTGCCCCGCCCAGGCACCGGGGCACGGTGAGCGTCTCGGTGTCCGGGCTCTCCCAGGTGTAGCCGAGCCGGTCGTGGGCGCCGTCGTCGGTGACCGTGATGCCGACCCGGTGCCCCTTGAACGGGGTGTCCGAGTCGGTCACCACACCCGTCATCACGGCCGTCCTCCCGCCCGTCGTCAGGCAGTCGACCCTGCCCCTGGCCCAGCCGCCCCTGCCGTGCAGATAGTGGCTGAACGAGAACGTGCCGTACGCCTTCGCCGGGTCCATGTTGTCCTTCGCCGCCAGATGCGCGTCGATGCTGAACGTGATGTCGTCGCCGAGCGGCCGGTACAGCTTGGCCGTGCCGGTCAGGGCTGCCGCCTCGCGCTGCGGCCGTGGGCCGTGGGCGCCCTCGGCCGTGGCGCCGGCCGAGCCCGCCGCGGCCACGGCCAGCGCCGCCGCCGTCGCCGTCGCCACCAGAATCCGCATGCGTCCCATGGCCATGGGAAACCCCCTGTGTCGTCGTGCCACCCGGCCCGTCCAGGTGTGCTCACCCTCCCGTGACCGGGCCCGCACCGCGTCCGCCCGCGGTCGGCACCCGTCTCCGCCGGGCGGGGGAGAGGACCAGGCACGTACTGCGACCACGGCATCACCCCGGGGCGCAACGATTCGCCGATCAGCCGCTTCCGGACGCAACGGATCGTCCACACGTGCGCAACGGCTCCCGCTTGTTCCGCGCAACCCTGCGCCCGTACCGTCTAACCGACCCAGAACCCCCGTTGACCGGCAAGGATCCCGCATGCGCACCGCCCTGCTCCAGAGCTCCGGCCGCCCCGGCTCCGTCGCGGACAACCTCAAGGTCCTCGACGCCGCCGCGGAGCGCGCCGCCGCGGCCGGGGCGCGGCTGCTGGTGACGCCGGAGCTGTTCCTGACCGGGTACGCGATCGGCGACGGCATCGGCCGCCTCGCCGAGCCCGCCGACGGCGACTTCGCGGACGCCGTCGCCGACCTCGCCGGCCGGCACGGCCTCGCGGTCGGCTACGGCTACCCGGAGCGGGACGGCGGGGCCGTGTTCAACTCCGCGCAGCTGATCTCAGCCGACGGCACCCGACTGGCGAACTACCGCAAGACCCACCTCTTCGGCTGCTTCGAGCGCGACCACTTCACGCCGGGCGAGCAGCCCGTCGTCCAGGCCGAGCTGGACGGTCTGACCGTCGGCATGATGATCTGCTACGACGTCGAGTTCCCGGAGAACGTCCGCGCCCACGCCCTCGCCGGCACCGACCTCCTCCTCGTGCCGACCGCGCAGATGCACCCGTACCAGTTCGTCGCCGAGTCGGTCGTGCCGGTGCGCGCCTTCGAGAACCAGATGTACGTCGCCTACGTCAACCGGGTCGGCCCGGAGGGCGAGTTCGAGTTCGTCGGCCTCTCGGCCCTGGCCGGCCCCGACGGGGTCACCCGCACCCGCGCGGGCCGCGACGAGGAACTCCTCCTCGCGGACGTCGACCCGGCCTTCCTCGCCCGCTCCCGCGAGGCCAACCCGTACCTGCTCGACCGCCGCCCCGGTCTCTACGGGTCTCTCGGCTGAGGCCGGCCGAGGCACATCCCCGCACCCCGAACCCCCCGAAGCTTTCCCGTGCAAGGAGTCCGTACCCCATGACGTCCACCGTGCCCAACGCCGTCGAGCACGCAGACGAGCAGCAGCCGCCGATCACCATGTTCGGCCCGGACTTCCCGTACGCGTACGACGACTTCCTCGCCCACCCGGCGGGGCTCGGCCAGATACCCGCGACCGGGCACGGCACCGAGGTCGCGGTCATCGGCGGCGGCCTGTCCGGCATCGTGGCCGCCTACGAGCTGATGAAGATGGGCCTCAGGCCCGTCGTCTACGAGGCGGACCGGATCGGCGGCCGGCTGCGCACCGTCGGTTTCGAGGGCTGCGACCCCGCCCTCACCGCCGAGATGGGCGCGATGCGCTTCCCGCCGTCCTCCACGGCACTCCAGCACTACATCGACCTGGTGGGACTGGAGACCCGGCCCTTCCCGAACCCCCTCGCGGAGGCCACCCCGTCGACCGTCGTCGACCTCAAGGGCGAGTCGCACTACGCCGAGACGATCGACGACCTGCCGCAGGTCTACCGTGACGTCGCCGAGGCCTGGAGCAAGTGCCTGGAGGAGGGCGCCGACTTCTCCGACATGAACCGCGCCCTGCGCGAGCGGGACGTGCCCCGTATCCGCGCGATCTGGTCGAGGCTCGTCGAGAAGCTCGACAACCAGACGTTCTACGGCTTCCTGTGCGACTCCGAGGCCTTCAAGTCCTTCCGGCACCGGGAGATCTTCGGCCAGGTCGGCTTCGGCACCGGCGGCTGGGACACCGATTTCCCCAACTCCATCCTGGAGATCCTGCGCGTCGTCTACACCGAGGCCGACGACCACCACCGCGGCATCGTCGGCGGCTCGCAGCAACTGCCGCTCCGGCTGTGGGAGCGCGAGCCGGAGAAGATCGTCCACTGGCCGTACGGCACCTCGCTGAAGTCCCTGCACGCCGGCGGCGAGCCGCGCCCGGCCGTGACCCGGCTGCACCGCACCGCGGGCAACCGCATCACCGTGACGGACGCGGACGGCGACATCCGCACCTACCGGGCGGCGATCTTCACCGCGCAGTCCTGGATGCTGCTGTCCAAGATCCAGTGCGACGACGAGCTGTTCCCGATCGACCACTGGACGGCCATCGAGCGCACCCACTACATGGAGTCCAGCAAGCTCTTCGTCCCGGTCGACCGGCCGTTCTGGCTGGACAAGGCCGTCGACGACAGGGGAAATCCGACCGGCCGGGACGTCATGTCGATGACCCTCACCGACCGCATGACCCGCGGCACCTACCTCCTCGACGACGGCCCGGACAAGCCCGCCGTGATCTGCCTCTCGTACACCTGGTGCGACGACAGCCTCAAGTGGCTGCCGCTGTCCGCGAACGAGCGGATGGAGGTCATGCTCAAGTCGCTGTCGGAGATCTATCCGAACGTCGACATCAGGAAGCACGTCATCGGCAACCCGGTGACGGTCTCCTGGGAGAACGAGCCCTACTTCATGGGCGCGTTCAAGGCCAACCTGCCCGGCCACTACCGCTACCAGCGGCGCCTGTTCACGCACTTCATGCAGGAGGGGCTGCCCGAGGACAAGCGGGGCATCTTCCTCGCCGGCGACGACATCTCCTGGACGGCCGGCTGGGCCGAGGGCGCGATCCAGACCGCGCTGAACGCGGTCTGGGGCGTCATGCACCACTTCGGCGGGACCACCGACGCGACCAACCCGGGCCCCGGTGACGTCTTCGACGAGATCGCGCCCGTCGAACTCCCCGAGGACTGAGACCGGTGCGGGCTGTCACAGACCGGCCGCCCGCGCCTTCTCGTGCACCTCGGCGGCCACGTCCTTCAGCTCCCCCGCGTCGCGCAGGGTGCTCTGGAGATCGACCAGGACCTCCTGCATGCCCAGCTCGACGTAGCCGAACAGATCCTCGACGATCTGGTCGGCGCTGCCGTGGAAGGGCGGCCGGTCCGCGCCCTCGCGGGCCTTGGCCGAGTAGCGGGCGTTCGCCCGCAGCACGGTCCGGATCGGCTGCTGCCGGCCGCGCTCGGCGGCCAGGTCCTGCAACGCGTGCCACTGAGCGGCCACCTGGTCGATGCCCGTGCTGGTCGGCAGCCAGCCGTCCGCGTGCTCCACGAGCCGTTCGCGCGCCTTGCGGGTGCCCGCGGCCAGCAGGACCGGGATCGGCCGGGCCGGTTTGGGGCCCACCACCGCCGAGTCGATCTCGGTGGTCAGGCCGTGGTGACGCACCGGGTCGGGGCCCCACACCGCCCGGCACACGTCGATCACCTCGTCCAGCACCCGGCCGCGCTCCTTGATCGGGCGGATGCCCGACGCGGCGTACTCGTCGAGGGACCAGCCGGTGCCGAAGCCCGCGATCACCCGGCCGCCGCTGGCCGCGTCCAGCGAGGCGAGGGTCCTGGCGAGCTGGAACGGGACGTGCAGCGGGGCCACCAGCACACTGGTGCCCAGGCTCACCCGTTCGGTGGCCGCCGCGGCCAGGGTGAGCGTGACCAGCGGGTCGGCCACGTGCCGGTAGGAGTCGGGCCAGGGCAGGCCCTCGATGCCGTAGAGCCCCTGGGTGGCGGGCTCCGGGAAGAGCGCCGGTTCGTACACCCAGAGGCTGTCGTAGCCGATGTCCTCCGCGGCGCGTGCCACGTCGGGCACGTCCTTGCCGAGGTCGTACTGACGGTTCTGCGGAAGGCCCAGTCCCAGACGGGTCGCCATGGCGGTGCGCTCCTTAGTGATCGCCGGTGATCGGTGGTGATCGACGGTGTCCATGGGGCAACGTACAGCGATCACACGGGAGTTCCGGGGAGCAGCGCGGAGTCCGGAAACGGCTGGGGGAAGCCCCGGCCCGGCGGCGCCGCCGGGCCCCGGCGGCGGACGGCCGCACCTGGTGGACGGACGCCCGGGCAGGGGCCGGTGGGCCGGGCCGGCCCGGTCAGTCGGGCAGCGGCGTGAGCATCATGCGTCCGGCGAAGCCGACCGCCGCGTCCAGCCGCTGGGTGAACTCCTCGGCCACGTCGGGCAGCCGGCGCAGCGCCCACAGCGCCCGCGCGGCCGACCACGCGGCGTCCCGCGCCCGCTCCAGGCTCCAGGCGCCGAGCAGATGGGTGAGCGGGTCGGCGATCTGGAGCAGGTCGGGGCCCGGCATCAGATCCTCGCGCACGCGCTCCTCCAGGGCGACGAGGAGATCGCCCACGCGCTCGAAGTCGCCCTCCAGGTCGGCCGGTTCGCACTCCAGTGCCTCGCACGTGTCCACCACGGCGAGCGCCAGGTCGTGGCCGATGTGCGCGTTGACGCCGGCCAGCGCGAACTGCAGCGGCCGTACGCCCGGGTGCCGGCGCGACTGGAGGACCGGCCGCCAGCAGGCCGGGGCGCGCCGCTCCTCGGCCGCCGGGTCCACAGCGGTGAGATACCGCTCGGCGAACCGCACGTCCAGGGTGGTCGTGGCCCGCCGGTCGGCGAACCGCCCCGCCGCGAGGCGCCGGCCGACCTCCTCGGTGACCGCGAGGTAGACCCGGTTGAAGACCGCGACCCCGTCCCGCTCCGGCAGAGTGGCGGCCAGGTCGCGCATCCGCGCCACGACCGCGTCCACTGTGTCCGGACGACGGATGAGTTGTACCGATTGCCCCATGGGGGCAGGGTCCCAGGCCCGCACCGGTCCGGGTGCCGACCGGCCGGGCGCTTCCCCAGAACGGGGGAACGCGCGCGCGATCCGGGCCCGGACGCGGTGCCGTTCGCCTATGACGCGGTGCGTCCCGGCCCGCCGCTCGCGGTCTCCCCGGACCCGCCGCTGCCCGCCTGCCCCGGGGCGGCGCCACCGGCCTGCCCGGAGGCGTCGTACGACGACGTTCCCTCGTCCAGCAGCGGCTCCTGCTTCTTCAGGTGCGCCGGGGCGAAGGCGCGCAGGGCGTGGTAGCCGGTGATGACGACGACCGTGCCGAGCGCGATGCCGCTCAGGGAGAAGGTGTCGGTGAACTTCATGCTGACGTTGCCGACGCCGATGATGATGCCCGCCGCGGCCGGCACCAGGTTCAGCGGGTTGCGCAGGTCCACCCTGGCGTTGGTCCAGATCTGCGCGCCGAGCAGGCCGATCATGCCGTACAGGATGACGGTGATGCCGCCGAGGACACCGCCGGGGATCGCGGCGACGATGGCGCCGAACTTGGGGCAGACGCCGAACAGCAGCGCGAAGCACGCGGCGGCCCAGTAGGCGGCGGTCGAGTAGACGCGGGTGGCCGCCATCACGCCGATGTTCTCGGAGTAGGTGGTGTTGGGCGGGCCGCCCACGGCCGTGGAGATCATGGAGGCCACGCCGTCCGCCGAGATCGCCGTGCCCAGCTTGTCGTCGAGCGGGTCGCCGGTCATCTCGCCGACCGCCTTCACGTGCCCGGCGTTCTCGGCGACCAGCGCGATGACGACGGGCAGCGCGACCAGGATCGCCGACCAGTGGAACGCCGGGCCGTGGAAGGAGGGCAGCCCGATCCAGTCGGCCTTGCCGACGCCGGAGAGGTCCAGGCGCCAGTGGTCGGTGAGCTTGCCCGACCCGTCCACGGAGTGGATCTTCCCGAAGACGCGGTCGAAGACCCAGGAGATGCCGTAGCCGAAGACCAGCCCGAGGAAGATCGCGATCCGGGACCAGAAACCCCGCAGGCAGACCACGGCCAGACCGGTGAACAGCATCACCAGCAGGGCCGTCCACTGGTCCTGCGGCCAGTAGGTGGAGGCGGTGACCGGGGCGAGGTTGAAGCCGATCAGCATCACGACCGCGCCGGTGACGATCGGCGGCATCGCGGCGTGGATGATCCGCGCCCCGAACCGCTGCACCGCCAGACCGACCAGGAACAGCACGACGCCCACGACGAAGACCGCGCCGGTCACTGTCGCGCTCGTGCCGCCCTGCGCCCGGATCACCGCGGCGACGCCGACGAACGAGAGCGAACAGCCCAGGTAGCTGGGCACCCGGCCGCGCGTGGCCAGCAGGAAGAGCACGGTCGCCACGCCCGACATCATGATCGCGAGGTTCGGGTCGAGGCCCATGAGCACGGGGGCCACGAAGGAGGCGCCGAACATGGCCACGACGTGCTGGGCGCCGAGCCCGACCGTGCGGGGCCAGGACAGCCGTTCGTCGGGCCGGACCACCGCTCCGGGTGCGGGCGTGCGCCCGTCACCGTGCAGTTTCCAGCGCACGCCGAGGTCCATGGTGGGGTTTCGCTTTCTCTGTACGTGAAGTCTGTCCAGACCATTGTGCGGGTGAGGAACGGCTGACCAGCACCTTCCCCGCCGGGCGTACTGAGCGACCGCTTAGAATGAGGGTCGATCCAGTACCCGGCCCGTACGTTCAGGAGCACCCCCTTGACCGCCGAAGCACCCGCCGCCCCCGCCCTGTCGTACGGGCGGCTGATCCCCGTCGCCGTCCACTTCGACGACCTGGACGCGCTCGGGCTGCTGCACAACGCCCGCTACCCGCTCATGGTCGAACGCGCCTGGTCCGGGCTGTGGCACGAGCACGGATTCCGCTTCGAGGGCGACTGGGTGGCCGCCGGGGACGCGTGCAACGCCGTCAAGGAACTGCGGATCAGCTACGAGGCACCGGTGACCCGGCCGGGTGAGTACGCCGTCCACCTGTGGCTGGACCGGCTCGGCACCACCGGACTGACCTACGGCTTCCGCTTCTGCTCGCCCGACGGCGCGCTGACGTACGCCCGCGGCAGCCGTGTCCTGGTCCGGCTCCACCCCGCCACGCTGCGGCCCGCGCCGTGGAGCGAGGAGTTCAGGGCCGCGGGTCGGGAACTGCTGCGCCCGGCCCCGTGACCCTGGGGCGGTCCCGGTCGCCCGCCCGCAGCACCCCGGCGAAGACCGCGAGGCCGCATGCCAGCACGGTGACCAGCCCGAACGACACCACCAGGCTGGTCGCCTGGGCGAGACCGCCGATCGCGCCCGGCGCGATCAGGCCCGAGGTGTAGGTGATGGTCGCCACGCCCGCGATGGCCTGGCTGGGGTTCGGCCCGCTGCGGCCCGCCGCGGCGAAGCAGAGCGGGACGACGACCGCGATGCCCAGGCCCATCAGTGCGAACCCGGTCATCGCCACCGCCGGATGCCCCGCCGCCACGACGAGCAGGCCCCCGGCGACGGCCAGGACCCCGCCGGCCCGTACCGTGCGCACCGAGCCGAACCGGTCCACCACCTTGTCGCCGGCGATCCGGGCGACGGCCATGGTGAAGGTGAAACCGGTGGTGCAGGCCGCGGCGAGCCCGGCCGAGGTCTCCAGCTGGTGGCGCAGGTACACCGCCGACCAGTCCAGGCTCGCGCCCTCCGCGAACACCGCGCAGAACCCGACCGCGCCGATCAGCAGCGCCGACTTCGGCGGCAGAGCGAACCGCGGCGGCGGCTCCTCGTCCTCGGCCGGCTGGAGGTCGAGGACCCAGGCGCAGGCGACGAAGCCGAGGACCGTCAGCACGGCCGCCGTCAGCTCGTGGTGCAGGCGGGCGTCCGCGCCCAAGTGCGCGGCGAGGGTGCCGGCCGCCGAACCGATGAGGGCGCCCGCGCTCCACATGCCGTGCAGCCCCGACATGATCGAGCGGCCGAGCCGGTTCTCCACCTCCACACCGAGCGCGTTCATCGCGACGTCCGACATGCCCGCCGAGGCGCCGTAGACGAACAGGGACAGGCAGAGGGTGAGCAGGTTCGGGGCGAGGGAGGGGAGGACCAGGGAGAGCGTCCACAGGGCCAGCAGGCCGCGCAGGGCGGCGCGGGCGCCGAAACGGTGGCTGATGCCGCCGGCCAGCGGCATCGCCAACGACGCGCCCAGAGCGGGGAACGCCAGGGCGAGGCCCAGCTGTCCGGCGCTGACCGAGGCGTGGTCCTGGATCCACGGCACCCGGGTGGCGAACGAACCCGTCACGGCGCCGTGCACGGCGAAGACGGCCGCCACGGCGTACCGGGCGCGTCTGACCTCGCGCTGCTGGTAGACCACTGCTGTCATTCTCGGGCCCCTCCCGGGCGTCTGCCGTGTCCCGCCGAGTTCTGCGGACGTAAACTATCAGGGACCCTGCCTGATAGATAGGGGATCAACGGGCGGCCCATGACGCGGCCCCGCCCCACCGATCTGGAAGGATTCCCGGCATGCCCGCATCCCCGAGCACCGCCCGGGCCATCAACGACCGGCTCGCCCTGCGCCTGCTGCAGCAGGAAGGGCCGTTGACGGCAGGGCAGTTGAAGCAGCTGACCGGACTGTCCCGGCCGACCGTCGCCGATCTGGTCGAGCGTCTGACGGTCTCCGGTCTGATCACCGTGGTGGGGGAGTCGGGGGAGCAACGGCGCGGCCCCAACGCCCGGCTGTACGGCATCGTCGCCGACCGCGCCCACCTCGCCGCCCTCGACGTGCGCACCGACAGCGTCGCCGTGACCGTCTGCGACCTGCTCGGGCGGGAGCTGGCCGCCGCGTCGGTGCCGATCGGCCCGGACACCGGGACCGGGCCCGCCGTCGAACAGGCGGTCACCCTCGTGGAACGGGCGGCCAAGGAGGCGGGGGCGGAGCGGCTGCACACCGTCGGCATCGGCGCGCCCGGCCTGATCGACCCGGCCACGGGCGAACTGCGCGAGACCACCGGGCTGCCCGAGTGGCACCGCCGGCTGGTGGCCGCGCTCCAGGAGCGGCTGCCGTGGGCGCGCGTCATCGTCGAGAACGAGACGAACCTCGCCGCGCTGGCCGAACAGCGCGACGGGGTCGCCCGGGGGCGGGACACCTTCGTCCTGCTGTGGCTCGGCCACGGCGCCGGTGCCGCGGTGGTCCTGGACGGTGCGCTGCGGCACGGTGCCTCCGGCGGCACGGGCGAGATCGGCTTCCTGCCCGTGCCCGGCACCGGCGGCCTGCCCTCCGCCACGGACTGCGCGGGCGGCTTCCACTCGCTGGCCGGCTCGGCGGCGGTGGTGGAACTGGCCGGCGCGTACGGGCTCTCCGCGGCGGCGACGGGACGCGAACCGGCCGCCGCCCACCTGGTGCGGGCCGCGGTGCGCGCGAAGACGCCCAGGGCCGCCGAGTTCCTGGACGTCCTCGCCGACCGGCTGGCCCTCGGCGCGGCCTCCGTGGTGGCCGTGCTGGACCCCGGGTGCGTGGTGCTGGGCGGGGAGACCGGGCGGGCCGGGGGGGACGCGCTCGCCGCGCGCGTGGCGAGCCGGGTCGCCCGCATGTCACCGCTGCCCACGCAGGTGCGTGCGAGCACGCTGGGGGGCGGGGCGGTGCTGCGCGGCGCGCTCCTGACGGCGCGGGACAGCGCCCAGGAGATCCTGTTCACGCCCCCGGGCCCGGCCGGCCCGCCGCCCCGCTGAACGACGCGGATCCACGGCGGCCGCGCCGGGCGCCGGTCCGCGTCCGGCGCGCCGCCCGCGCGGTTCAGTCCTGTCGTCCCGTCTCGATGCGGGGCCCGAAGCGGGCCGTCAGGTACTCCTCGAAGGTGCGTCTGCCGACGGCCTGACGCGGCGCCAGGTGCTCGCCCTCGCGAAAGCCCCGGTAGGCGCGGCCCGGCAGCGGCAGGCTCAGGAGCGGCCGGTGGCGGGCCGTGGCCCTGAGGTAGGCACGGGCCAGGGACTCGACGGGGCGCACCTCGGGGCCGCCCATGTCCGGCACCCGGCCCGCCGGCGCGCCCACCGCCAGTGCGGCCAGCCGTCCGGCGACCTCGGCGGCCTCGACCGGCTGCTCCCGTACGCCCGCCGGGAGCAGCATGACGGGCGGCCTGGCCCGGCGCTCGAAGAAGGACGCCAGGACGTCGTGGGCCCGGGTGGCGCGCAGCACGGTCCAGCCCAGGCCCGACTCCTCGACCAGCCGCTCCACCGCCCGCCTGCTCTGGTAGGGGCCGAGCGGCACCCGGCCCGCGCCCACGACGGAGACGAGCACCAGATGACCCACCCCGGCCCTGCGCGCCGCCGCGATCAGGTGGGCGGCGCCCTCCTCCTCGCCGCGGGGCGCGCCCGCGCAGTGCACGACCGTGTCCGCGCCGGCCACGGCCGCGTCCAGCGCCGGACCGCCCTCGCGCAGCTCGACGGCGTGCGGCCGGGCGCCCGGGCCGAGCGCCCGCACCTCGTGCCCGTCCGCCCGCAGCCGCTCCACGACCGGCCGGCCGAGGGTTCCGGTCCCACCGGTCACCAGGATCGTGGTCATGCCGTTCAGCCCCTTCGGACGGTGCCTCCGGACGGCCCCGTGGTGCCCCTGCGCACGGGCGGGGCCCATGGGTCTACGGGATCCAGCTTCTCCGGGTCCGGCGGTGACCGCACCCGCACCTCACCCGGGGAACTCTCTTGGCACGCGCACCTGTTGACCCTACTGGTCTAGTCCTTTTAGGGTCTGACTCCTGCACAGGCCGGCCCGGCGGCGGTGACGACGGCCCTTGCCCGCCGCCGGGCCTCTCACCCGCTCCCGCGCGACCGGGTCGGCGACGCTCTCTGTGATCGAGCCCACACCGATCGTCCGTATGGACGCCGACCGCGCGTGGCACACTGGCCCTGTACCAGTAGCAGCGCACTCCGGGGTCGGTGAAAGTCCGAACCGGCGGTTACAGTCCGCGACCCGGTCGCTTCCAGCGGCCGGTTGACCAGGTGAAATTCCTGGACCGACGGTTAAAGTCCGGATGGGAGGCAGTGCGCGGCGAGCGGGCACATCTGTGCGCGTCGCCGTCTACGGGCCCGTCCGTGCGACGGGTTCCGCTCCGGCGCCGTCGCCCCCGTGTGCTCGTTCGTGTGCTCTGCCGTCGTCGGCAGCCCCGGAGTCCGTGCCCGAAGAGGCAGGAGGACCCGGGAAGTGTTCACCGGAATCGTCGAAGAGCTGGGCGAGGTCACCGCCGTCGAGGACCTCGGCGACGCCGCTCGCTTCCGCCTCCGCGGCCCCGTCGTCACCGAGGGCGCGCAGCACGGCGACTCCATCGCCGTGAACGGCGTCTGTCTCACCGTCGTCGACCACGAGGGCGACGAGTTCACCGCCGACGTCATGGCGGAGACCCTCGAACGCTCCAGCCTCGGTGCCCTCACCCCCGGCTCCCGCGTCAACCTCGAACGCCCCACCGCCGTCGGCGCCCGCCTCGGCGGCCACATCGTCCAGGGCCACGTCGACGGCACCGGCACGATCCTGGAGCGCACCCCCTCGGAGCACTGGGAGATCGTGCGGATCGCGCTCCCCGCGGACCTCGCCCGCTACGTCGTGGAGAAGGGCTCCATCACCGTCGACGGCATCAGCCTCACCGTCGTCGAGGCGGGCGCCGGGCACTTCACCGTCAGCCTCATCCCGACCACCCTCGCGCTGACCACCCTCGGGCTGAAACAGCCCGGGGAGCCGGTCAACCTGGAAGTGGACGTCGTCGCCAAGTACGTCGAGCGGCTGCTCGGCGACCGGATCGCGGGGGCCGGCCGGTGAACTGGCTCAACTCGGAGGCGTTCACCGTCTTCGGCCAGCACATCAAGTGGTCCGACATGATCGGCAACATCATCGGCCTGCTCGGCCTGGCGTTCGGCTGGCGGCGCTCCATATGGAGCTGGCCCACCCAGTTCCTGTCCGGCGTGATCCTCTTCGCCGCCTTCGCCACCGCCCACCTGTCCGGCAGCGCGGGCAAGCAGATCGTCGTCATGGTCGTCGCCGTCTACGGCTGGTGGCAGTGGAACCGCGGCAGGGGCACGGCGCAGGACGGCCACATCGCCGTCCGGTTCGCCACCTGGCGCGAGCGGGCCGCCCTGCTCGCCACCGCCGCCGTCGGCACGGTCGCGGTCGCCGCCCTGTTCGAGGCCTACCCGTCCCTGTCCTGGGACCCCTGGCCCGACGCCTACATCTTCGTCGGCACCGTCGTCGCCATGTACGCGCAGGCGCGCGGCATGGTCGAGTTCTGGTTCGCCTGGCTGCTCGTCGACGCCGTCGGCGTCCCCCTCAACTTCGCAGGCGGCTTCGCCTTCTCCGGCTTCGTCTACGTCATCTACGGCGCGCTCGTCCTGTGGGGCATGCGCGACTGGTGGCTGCGCTCCCGCCAGGGCGCGCGGCCCGTCCCGGAAGGAGCGCCCGCATGACTGCGGCACCCGTCCTGTACAGCACCGACGACATCGAGGACTTCGCGCTCGATCCGATCGAGCAGGCCGTCGCCGACATCGCGGCCGGCCGCCCGGTCGTGGTCGTCGACGACGAGAACCGCGAGAACGAGGGCGACCTCGTCGTCGCCGCGGAGAAGGCCACCCCCGAGATCGTCGCCTTCATGATGAGCGAGTGCCGCGGTCTGATCTGCGCCCCCATGGAGGGCGAGGAACTCGACCGGCTGCACCTGCCGCAGATGGTCGAGGACAACACCGAGTCGATGAAGACCGCGTTCACGGTCTCCGTCGACGCCACCGCCGCGTACGGCGTGACCACCGGCATCTCCGCCGCAGACCGCGCCACCACCCTCCAGCTCCTGGCGAGCGGCACCGCCGAACCGGGCGACCTCGTCCGGCCCGGCCACGTCTTCCCGCTGCGCGCCAGGCCCGGTGGCGTCCTCGTCCGCGACGGCCACACCGAGGCCGCCGTCGACCTCGCCCGGCTCGCGGGCCTGCGCCCGGCCGGTGCCATCGTCGAGATCGCCGGCGAGGACGGCCGCATGCTCCGCCTGCCCGAGCTGCTCCTCTTCGCCCGCAAGCACGGCCTGACGATCATCTCCATCGAGGACCTGATCGCCTACCGGCGCGGCAGCGAACCCACGGTCCGCCGCGAGGCCGAGGTCAGCCTCCCCACCGCGCACGGCACCTTCACCGCACACGGCTTCCGCTCCACCGTGGACGGCGTGGAACACGTCGCCCTCGTGCACGGCGAGATCGGCGACGGCGACGACGTCCTCGTCCGGGTCCACTCCGAATGCCTGACCGGGGACGTCTTCGGCTCCCTGCGCTGCGACTGCGGCCCCCAGCTGGACGCCTCCCTGGAGCGCATCCAGCGCGAGGGCAGGGGCGTCGTGGTCTACCTGCGCGGCCACGAGGGGCGCGGCATCGGCCTGATGTCCAAGCTGCGCGCCTACGAACTCCAGGAGCGGGGCCGCGACACCCTCGACGCCAACCTCGAACTCGGCCTGCCCGCCGACGCCCGCGACTACGGCGCCGGCGCGCAGATCCTCAAGGACCTCGGAGTGCGCGGCGTCCGCCTGATGACCAACAACCCCGACAAGGCCGACGCGCTGCTGCGCCACGGCATCAAGGTCACCGGCCGGGAGCCCATGCCCGTCCAGGCCGGCGAGCACAACCTCCGCTACCTGCGCACCAAGCGGGACCGGATGGGGCACGACCTGCCCTGGCTGGACGCGTCCACGGCGCCCACCTGCGGCAACCAGTAACGACACAGCACTGAGGAGACACGTGAGCGGCAAGGGTGCACCGGATCTGTCCGTCCGGAACGTCGGGGACCTCAGGGTCGCCGTCATCGCGGCACAGTGGCACGAGAAGGTGATGGACGGACTGGTGGACGGCGCCCTGCGCGCCCTGCACGAACTGGGGATCGACGAGCCCACCCTGCTCCGGGTCCCCGGCAGCTTCGAACTGCCGGTGGTGGCGAAGGTCCTCGCCGGCCGCGGCTACGACGCGATCGTCGCCCTCGGCGTCGTCATCCGCGGCGGCACCCCCCACTTCGACTACGTCTGCCAGGGCGTCACCCAGGGACTGACCCAGGTCTCCGTGGACACCGGGGTCCCCGTCGGCTTCGGCGTACTGACCTGTGACGACGAGCAGCAGGCCCTGGACCGGGCCGGGCTGGAGGGCTCCAGGGAGGACAAGGGCCACGAGGCGGTCACCGCCGCAGTGGCGACCGCGGCCACGCTGCGTTCAGTATCCGAACCCTGGCGGTGACCAGTGACCCGGAGCGCGTAGGGTTAGCAGCACCATGTCCAAGAAGACGTTCGAGGAGCTGTTCACCGAGCTCCAGCAGAAGGCCGCCAACGGCGACCCCGCCACCTCCCGCACCGCCGAACTGGTCGGCAAGGGCGTCCATGCCATCGGCAAGAAGGTCGTCGAGGAGGCCGCCGAGGTCTGGATGGCCGCCGAGCACGAGGGCAAGGAGGCGGCCGCCGAGGAGATCTCGCAGCTGCTGTACCACGTTCAGGTGATGATGGTCGCCCGCGGCATCTCCCTGGACGACGTCTACGCCCACCTGTGACCCGCCCGCTCCAAGAGCCGTACACACCCCCTCACGCGAAGGAAGCCGACCTCATGCTGCGCATCGCCGTCCCCAACAAGGGTTCACTCTCCGGCCCTGCGGCGGACATGCTGCATGAGGCCGGCTACCAGCAGCGGCGCGAGTCCAAGGAACTGCGGATCGTCGACCCGACCAACGAGGTCGAGTTCTTCTACCTCCGCCCCCGCGACATCGCGATCTACGTCTCCTCCGGCCGCCTCGACATCGGCATCACCGGCCGCGACCTGCTCGTGGACTCCGGAGCCAACGCGGAGGAGATCCTCCCGCTCGGCTTCGCCCGCTCCACCTTCCGCTTCGCCTCCAAGCCCGGCACCGCGCACGCCGTCGGCGACCTGAACGGCAAGACGGTCGCCACCTCCTACGAGGGCATCGTCGCCAAGCACCTCGCCGACAGCGGCGTCGACGCCTCCGTCGTCCACCTCGACGGCGCGGTGGAGACCGCGATCGAGCTGGGCGTCGCCGAGGTCATCGCCGACGTCGTGGAGACCGGCACCAGCCTGCGCAACGCGGGTCTGGAGGTCTTCGGCGAGCCGATCATGAAGTCCGAGGCGATCGTCGTCCGCCGCACCGGCGCGGACGCCGAGGAACCCAAGGTGCAGCAGTTCCTGCGCCGCCTCCAGGGCGTCCTGGTGGCCCGGACGTACGTGATGATGGACTACGACTGCCGGGTCGAGCAGCTGGAGAAGGCCGTCGCGCTGACCCCGGGCCTGGAGTCCCCGACCGTCTCCCCGCTGCACAACGAGGGCTGGGTCGCCGTCCGCGCCATGGTCCCGGCCAAGGACGCCCAGCGGATCATGGACGACCTGTACGCCATCGGTGCCCGCGCCATCCTGACCACGGCCATCCACGCCTGCCGCCTCTGAGGACGACCGACCGATGTCCGACCTCCCTCCCGCCCTCCCCGTCACCTTCCGGCCCGGGCACACCCGCGCGGTGCTGCTCACGGCCGGGGTCGCGATCTTCGTCGTGATCGCGGCGGTGGCCGTGCTCCTGGAACAGCTCACCCCCGGCGAGCGCATCAGCTTCGTCTTCACCGGCGCCCTCCTCTTCGGCGTGCTGGCGCTGCTGGCCCGGCCGAAGGTGGTCGCCGACGACTCCGGCATCACCGTGGTGAACATCACCTCCAAGCGGCACCTGGAGTGGGCGGAGGTCATCCAGGTGAACCTGCGCCCCGGCGACCCCTGGGTCTTCCTCAACCTGAGCGACGGCACCAGCCTGCCCACCCTGGGCATCCAGCCCGGTATCGCCAGGCAGCGCGCCATCGCCGACGCCCGCACCCTGCGCGCGCTCGTCGACGCCCGCGCCGTCCACGACCCGGAGCAGGCCCGGGGGACGGACCCCGGATCCGTCTCGGGGTGACCCTCCGGGCTGACTCGAGGGCCTCCGCCCTGACGCGGTCGGCCCGGTCTTGATTAATCTGGTGGCGGAGACGTTTCGCTGCGTCTCCGCCCCTGAGCCCCGACCGGTGCCAGGGGTTCCTGCTACCCGAGGAGTGACTCCCTCCGGCGATGGACGGATCGTCCTGCAGTACCTGCGCCGCCCCCTGCCGACATAGCGCGCACCGCGAGCAAGCGGTCCGCGCGCACACTCAGGCGGCGGCATCATGACCATCCCCCTGCTGCTCCTCGGAGCGGCTTTCCTGCTGATTCTCGCCAACGGCTTCTTCGTCGCGGCCGAGTTCGGCCTGGTGACCGTCGAGCGCCCCGACGCCGAGAAGGCCGCCGCCGACGGCGACCGACGGGCCCGTACGGTCGTCGAGTCGCTGGGCGAGCTGTCCTTCCAGCTCTCCGGCACCCAGCTCGGCATCACCATCACCTCCCTCGTCGTCGGCATGCTCGCCGAACCGGCGCTGGCCGAGCTGCTGCACGGCCCCCTCGCCGCGACCGGCCTGCCCGAGGGCGCCGTCTCCGGTGTCGCCGTGGTCGTCGGCATGCTGCTCGCCTCCGCCCTCCAGATGGTGATCGGCGAGCTGGTCCCCAAGAACTGGGCGGTCTCCCGGCCGCTGCAGGTCGCCCGCTTCGTCGCCGGCCCGCAGCACCACTTCTCGCGCCTGTTCCGCCCGGTGATCGCCGCCCTGAACACGGTGGCCAACCGCCTGGTTCGGGCGCTGGGCGTCGAGCCCGCCGACGAGCTGGCCTCCGCCCGCACCCCGGGCGAGCTGGTCTCGCTGGCCCGGCACTCCGCCCAGGCCGGCGCCCTGGAACAGGACACGGCCGACCTGTTCGTACGCACCCTCTCCCTGGGCGACCTGACCGCGCAGCACGTCATGACACCGCGCGTGAAGGTCAGCGCCCTGCAGTTCTCCGCGACCGCCGAGGACGTGGTCAACCTCACCCGGGCCACCGGCCTGTCCCGCTTCCCCGTCTACCAGGAGAAGATCGACGAGGTGGTGGGCATGGCCCACCTCAAGGACGCCCTCGCGGTCCCCGCGCACGAACGGCTGCGCACCCCCGTCGGCCGCATCGCCCGGCCCGCGCTGCTGGTCCCCGAGACCCTGCCCGTGCAGCCGCTGCTCGCGCAGCTGCGCAGTGAGCAGCCCATCGCGGTCGTCGTCGACGAGTACGGCGGCACGGCGGGCGTCGTCACCCTGGAGGACATCGTCGAGGAACTCGTCGGCGAGGTCCGCGACGAGCACGACGCCAAGGACGTGCCCGAACTCGCCCCCGCCCCGCCGGAGGACGGCCGGCCCGCCTGGGACGCCGACGGCGGCTGCCGGGTCGACCTGCTCCGGCGCATCGGCCTGGACGCGCCCGAAGGCCCGTACGAGACCGTCGCCGGACTCGTCGCCGACCTGCTGGGCCGTATCCCGGCCCCCGGCGACAAGGCCGAACTGCCGGGCTGGCGGCTGTCCGTGCGCCAGGTCGGCCACTACCGCGCCGAACGGGTCCGCCTCGTGCGCACGGCCACCGCGAGCCCCACCGCCGAGGCCCTGACGGAGGCCGCCCGATGAGCGTGCTCCAACTGGTCCTCGCCGCGCTGCTCGTGCTCGTCAACGGCTTCTTCGTCGGCGCCGAGTTCGCGCTCGTCTCCGTCCGCCGCAGCCAGATCGAACCGCTCGGTACCGCCCGCGCCCGCCAGGTCCTGCACGGCCTGGAGCGGCTGCCGCAGATGATGGCCGCCGCCCAGTTCGGCATCACCGTCTGCTCGCTGACCCTGGGCGCCGTGGCCGAACCGACGGTGGCGCGGCTGCTGGAACCGGTCTTCGCCCGGATGCACCTGCCCGACGGCATGGTGCACCCGCTGGGCTACGTCATCGCGCTGGCGGCCGTGGTCTTCTTCCACCTCGTCATCGGCGAGATGGTGCCGAAGAACCTCGCGATGGCCGCGCCGGAGAAGGCCGCGCTGTGGCTCGCCCCCGGCCTGGTCGCCTTCGCCCGCGTCTGCAAGCCCGTCACCGTCGCGCTCGGCGCCTGTGCCCAGGGCATCCTGCGGCTCTTCCGCGTCGAGCCCAAGGACGAGGTCGAGGCCGTCTTCACCAGCGAGCAGCTCAACCGGCTCGTGGAGGACTCCGGGCAGGCCGGACTCCTCGACCCCGAGGAGCAGGAGCGCCTGGAGGACGCGCTGGAGCTGGGCTCCCGGCCCGTCCTCGACGTGCTGCTGCGCCGCGACGCGCTGGTCACCGTCAGCCCGTCGGTCACCCCCGGCGAGATCGTCGCGCTCACCGCCCGCACCGGGTACTCCCGCTTCCCGGTCGCCGCGGAGAACGGCGCCTTCATGGGGTACCTGCACGTCAAGGACGTTCTCGACCTGGAGGACTCCGACCGGGCCGTGCCGCAGCGGATATGGCGCCCCATGGCCACGCTCAGGTCCGAGCTGCCGCTGGACGACGCCCTGACGGTCATGCGCCGTGCGGCCACCCACCTGGCCCAGGTAGCGGACGCCTCCGGCAGGGTCCTCGGCGTGGTGGCCCTGGAGGACGTCCTGGAACTCCTCGTCGGCGAGGTCCGCGACCCCGCCCACCGGCCGGCCCCGGAGGTCCGCCTCACCGAACCCCGCGAGAGCGGGGAACCGGAACAGGCGGAACAGGCCCTGGCCACCTGAGCCCGCCCCTCCACCGCGCGCCCACGGCCGCCCGGCCGTGGGCGTACGTGTGCGCCGGGCCGGGCGTGCGCGGCGGGACCCGTCACAGGGCCGACGGGTCCTGGGGGCCCCGGCCCGACAGCACCTCCCCGTAGGCCTGCATCAGGTCCGGCAGCCGCAGGGTCGCCAGGTCGCCCCGGGTCAGCGTGCCCGGGTACGTCGACAGGCGCAGGTCCCGGTAGGCGCAGCTCTTCTCGTAGAGGGTGCGCAGGAACCGGCCGTTGCCGAGTTCGTCGATCCACTCCTGGCCGACGACGTGGCCGGCGATCGAACGCAGCTCGTCCAGGGCCTCGTCGTCCCACTGGTCGCCGTTCTCCGCGGCGAGCACCTTGCCGATCTCGGTGAGCTCCGGCGGCCGGTACGACGGGAAGTCCACGCGGGTGGTGAAGCGGGAGGACAACCCGGGGTTGGCGGCGAGGAGGCGGTCCATGCCCTCGGGATAGCCGGCGAGGATCACCACCAGGTGGTCCCGGTTGTCCTCGGCCCGCTTCAGCAGCACCTGCAACGCCTCGTCGCCGTACGCGTCGCCCTTGCCGTACCCCGAGTTGGACAGGGAGTAGGCCTCGTCGACGAAGAGGACCCCGCCGATGGCGGAGTCGATCAGCTCGTTGGCCTTGACCGCGGTCTGCCCCAGGTACTCCCCGACCAGGTCGGCGCGCTGGGCCTCCACCAGGTGGTCGCCGCCGAGCAGCCCGAGCGCGTAGAAGACCCGGCCGAGGATCCGCGCGACCGTGGTCTTGCCGGTGCCGGAGGGGCCGGAGAAGACGAAGTGGCGCTTCGGCGGTTGCACGGGCAGCCCCTGACCTGCGCGCAGCCGGGCCATGTTCAACTGCGCCGACAAAGCCTTGACCTGGCGCTTCACCGGTTCCAGACCCACCATGCGCTCCAGTTCGGCGAGCGCCTGTTCGAGTAACGCGGGATCCGTCGGGCCGCTGGGCAGCGGTCCGGCGGCGACCGAGGCTCGCGCGCGCACCGCCGCGTCGGCGGGGGAGGGGAAGGGGCCGGCGGCGGGCAGATCGGGTTCGTCGAGCCTGAGGTCCCGGCCCTCGGTGCCGAAGAGCGGGTCCAGGACGTCGGGACCGTCCACGCTGTCCTGGCCGGCCCCGGCGAGCGTGATCGCCGCGAGGTCGGCGGCCTCGTCGTCGTAGCCGTCGCCCTCGGCGATCGCCGCGAGCCGGGCCGAGGTGTCCATGAAGGCGGGGTCGACCCGGTGCACCGCCCGGTACAGGGGGAGCGCGGCGGCGCTGCGGCCGGTGCCCTCGTGCGCCCTGGCCAGCCAGTACCGCAACTCCTTGCGCTGCGGCTGCTCGCTGCGGCACCGCATCAGCGCGGCCGACAGCAGCGGCTCGGCCTGCCCGTACATCTCCAGCCGGACCCGGGCCATGCCCCCGAACAGGCCGGCCTCGATGCCGAGCATCGGATCGTCGACGAGCGGGTCGGTGTGCCGTACCAGCTGTTCCCAGTCCTTGACCAGGTAGGCGCGGCAGGCGTGCAGGAAACGGACCTGGGCGTCGGCGTCCACCGGCGGCAGACCGGCCAGGGCCCGGTCCAGCTCGGGCACGTGGCGTCCGTCCAGCCAGTGGGAGGCGTGCGCGAGGAGCAGGTCGCGGGGGCTCTCCAGGACGGGCTGCACCCACCAGCCCAGCCAGTACCAGGAGTTGAGGGTGCGACGGTGCCGGGCGCGCTGTTCGCCGAAGCGGTCCCGGTGCCGGAACATCCTGAGCAGCGCGGTCGTCGTGTCGACGCGCAGCGCGTGCAGTCCGAGCCAGCCGTCCGCCATCCCGGGGTCCATCTCCACCGCGGCCCGGAACTCCTCCTCGGCCTGCGGATAGGCGCCCATCGTGTAGGCGTCCACCCCGCGCAGCCAGGCGAGGTCGGCCGGGGCGTCGGGGCCCTGCGTGCCGAAGTCCATCACGTCCCCCACAAACCGTGCCCCCGTAGGTTCGCCGCCGGACCGCCGCCCGGTGGCTTCCTTGGTCGAACCGCTGTGCCGCGGACCGGAGTTGCAGGTGCGCGAAGCAGTCGTTCGAAGGTCGCACCGAGGGCATCGTACCTGCGGGGTCGCCGCCCGCCGAAGGGTGCGGCACACGGCGTTCGAAGAGGGGGAGCAAAAGCGGTACACCCCCTTCGGTGACCGAGGGTGACCGAACGAAGCCGCTTGGCGTCCGGATAGCGGTGCGCGGGCAGAACGAAGCCCCCGGTCACGGGGGAACAACCGGGGGCTTCGTGTCTGCGGGGCGGTCCGCGATGACCGCACATTGAGAACGTAAGACCTGTACGGGCCCCGGGTCAAGCGAAGTTGGGACACTTGGCCAAGTTGCACGGGCCCGGCCTTCACAAGTTCAGCACATTGCCGACGGCCCCTCACCCTGCGTGATGATTTGGTCCGGTCCAACCGTTCCGGCGGGCCCCGGAAGCACCTCGTACCCCGTCGCCGACTGTCGTACCAAGAGGTCCGCGAAGGGCCGGGAGGGGTCCTCGGCGAAGTGCCGGCGCTCCGCCTCGACCCAGCCCGTCCAGAACCCCCGCTGCTCCGCTCCGTCCCGCGCCCGCCCCCGCGCCCAGGACTCCTCCCGTGGCAGCTCCATCCACAGCAGCCGGGCCAGGCGGGGGCGCAGCGCCCGGCGTCCCGCGCCCACACCCTCGACCAGGACGACCGGCGCCGGCGGCAGCGCGCGCGGGGCCGGGCCGAAGCGGCGGGCTCGCCAGTCGTAGGGCGCGTAGTGCGCCGTGGCGCCTCGGGCGAGCGGCTCCACCACCTCCGCCAGCAGCCGTCCGTCCCAGGCGAACAGTTCCTCGTGGCTCGCGATGTCGTCCAGGTGCAGGACGGGTGCGTCGCCGAGCGCCGCGGCCAGGCGGGCGGCGAAGGTGGACTTCCCGGAGCCGGCGTGCCCGTCGACGGCGACCAGGCGGACGGGGCCGCAGGACGGCGGAAGGCGGCGCAGCAGGCCGGCGAGGGTGTGAATGGCGGGTCCCGGGGTGAATGACGAGCGCTGGCGAGGGTGAAGTGGCGATGGCAGTGCGGGTGCGGGTACTGATCTGACGGCATATTTCGCGGGAACATTCTAGTGACCGGTCATACCGGGCGTGCGCGGCGCGGCCCGGTGAACATCCACCGGAACACCGGGCCGAACGCCTGCGCCGGCACCCCCGACTCCCGCTAATCACCCCCCGAATCACCACGCGAACATGTCGAAAACCGCGTTCCGGTTGTCGCCGGGGTGAGTAAAGTGCCGGGAGCGCACTGTGAGGAGTCGTGCGGTGACGGACAGGGGGAAGATGGCCGCTGGGTTATTCGAGGGACAGTACGTCTGGCACCCGGCGGCGGACGACCGTGCCCTCGCGAGCGTCTGCGTCGACATCCGGGCCGGCCGCTGGGCGAGTGCCCGCGCCGCCCTCGCCGAGACGCGCGGTGACTTCGCGCTGCGGGCCCACCGTTCCCTGGTGCTGGCCTCGGAGGCCGCCGACTCCGACCTCGCCGAACGCTGGCTGGCCGAGGAACCCGGCCCCGAATCGGCCCTGGTGTGGGCGCGGGTGGCGGTGCACCGGGCGCTGAGGGCTGCAGACGCCCGCGACGAGCGGGCCGCCGCGCTGGAGCGGATAGCGCTGTCCGCCTGCGAACGGGCCTCGGCGGTGGACCCCGCCGACCCGACGCCCTGGGCGGCCAAGCTGGCCATGGCCCGGCTGCACCGGCTGCGCGAGCCGGCGCCGCAGGGGCTGCTCACCGCCCCGCCCGGCCCCTGGCGGCTGTTCGCGCACATCCTGTCCCTGGACCCCTGGCACCGCGAGGCCCACCACCGATTTCTGGCCTTCTTCTTCACCCGGCACGGCGGTTCCGTCAACGCGGCCTGGGACGTCGCCGCCTTCCTGAGCCAGCGCGCGCCCGCCGACTCCGCGCTGCGACTGCTGCCGCTGGTCGCCCTGGTGGAGAGCTACGACCCCTCCCAGTTGCTCGCGGACCGGGTCTGGGAGCAGCCCCAGTGGCGCTCCGCCGCCCTGGCGATCTACCGGAACTGGCTTCCCGCGGTGGCCGGTCACCGGTTCACGCCGGTGCTCGACCTGGCCTATCTGGCCCATGCGCTGGTCCTGGCCGGGTGCGAGTTCGAGGCCCGGGCGGTCCTGACCGCCATGGGTCCCTACGCCTCCCGGATGCCGTGGTGCGTCTTCGGCGACCCCGTGGAGCAGTTGTCCCGGGCACGCCGGGCCTGCGGCCTGCCGGTGCCACCGTCCCCCTGACCCTCGCACCGCCCCCCCCACGAGAGAAAGGCCGACCCGTGTTGGAACGGATACAGCCACCGCGCGCCAGAATGCGCGGCATCGCCGACCCGAGCGCGCTCGACGACGACGCGACCCTGCACGCGATGGGTTATCCCAGGAAACTCACCCGGCGTTTCAAGGCGTTCGACAATTTCGCGATCTCCTTCACCATCATCAACATCATCTCGGGAATCTTCTCCTCCTTCGGATTCGGCATGAACGCGGGCGGGCCCCGCATTCTCGTGTTCGGCTGGATCGGCGTCTCCGTCATGGTGCTGTTCGTCGGCGCGGCCATGGGCGAGGTGGCCTCCGCCTATCCGACGAGCGGTGCGCTGTATTTCTCCGCGGGGAAACTCGCCAAACGGCACAAGGGGGCGTGGTCCTGGTACACGGGCTGGCTGAACTTCGTCGGCCAGGTGGGGGGCACCGCGGCCACCGGGTACGCGGCGGCCACCTTCATCCAGGCCTTCGTCGCGCTCCAGTGGTCCTCCTACCGGCCCACCGCGCACCAGACGGTGCTGATCACCGCGCTCATCATCGTGCTCCAGGGACTGGCCAACACCTACACGGTCCAGCTGGTGGCGGTCCTGAACCGGATCTCCGTGTGGTGGCTGCTGGTCGGGATGGTGGTCATCGTCACCGCGCTGGTCGCCGTTCCCGACGATCACCGTCCGGTGTCCTTCGTCACGCATTTCGCGAACAACACCGGTTTCACGAGCGGACTTTACGGCGGCCTGCTCGGTCTGCTGGTCACCAGCTGGACCTTCACCGGCTTCGACGGCAGCTTCCACATGTCCGAGGAAACGGTCCGGGCGACCGTCAACGCGCCCCGGGGCATCGTCCGCGCCATCGGCTATTCGGCCGTCACAGGTCTGATCCTCATGCTGGCCCTCGTCTACAGCATTCGCGACTACGCGCACGTGGCGGGCGCGGACGCACCGCCCGTCCAGATCCTCATCGACGCACTCGGCCTGGGCGCGGCGAAAGCCCTGCTGCTGATCGTGATCGGGGCCATGCTCTTCTGCGGCCTGGCCAACCTCACCAGCAACACGCGGCAGATCTTCGCCTTCTCCCGGGACGGCGCCATGCCCGGCTCCCGCTGGTGGCACTCGGTCTCGCCGCGCACCCGCACACCCGTCAAGGCGGTCTGGCTGGCGGTCGCCTGCTCACTGGCGCTGATCCTGCCCGGCTGGTGGTCCCACACGGCGTTCACCGCCATCGTCAGCGTCAACGTCGTCGGGCTCTTCCTCGCCTACGCCGTCCCGATCCTGCTCAGGCTGCGCCTGGGCGACGAGTTCCAGCGGGGCCCGTGGCACCTGGGCCGCTGGGGCCGGCCGATCGGCGTCGTGGCGGTCACCTGGATCGTGCTGAGCAGCGTGCTGTTCATGCTCCCGCAGGCCTCGCCGATCACCGCCGACTCGTTCAACTACGCCCCCATCGCCCTGGCCGTGGTCCTGCTGGTCGCCACGGTCTGGTGGTTCGCCACGGCCCGCCGCCGCTTCCAGGGCCCGGTCAGCTACGGCCGCCCGGACGAGGTCGCGGCGATGGACCTCATCTGATCCGGGCGCGGTCGTGCGGGGTCCCCACGAGGGGGCGGGGGAAGGCCCGTGGAGGGGCTGCCCCCGCCCGGATCACGCCAGTGGTGGAGACCAATATTGCTGGGCGTGGCGTGCGGCGAAGTGCTGGCAGGCGCGGGGCGCCGCGGCCATAGTGGGCGCATTGCCGTGCACGGACCGGCCACCCGTACCGACTCGGACACCTGGGGGTCTTCCACCCATGAGCGGACCCGAACAGCCCACCCGCAGATCCGTCCTCGCCGCCGCGGTCGTCGCCGCCGTGGCGTGCGGAGCGGCCCCGGCCGCTGCCGCCGCCGGACGGACCACCGACTCCGCCGGCTCCCCGTACCCGGGCGACCTCGCCGCCCGGCGCAGGCAGGCCCGACCGGTCGACTACCGCGCCTGGACCACGTACACCGACTGGCGCGGCGGCACCCACCACGGCACCCGCGCCGTGTCCGGCGCCCGCCCGGGCCTGGAGATCACCGCTGCGGCGGGCACAACCGAGTACACCGACCCGCACACCGGCACCACCGCCTCATGGGAGTACGCCACCTGGACCGGCCCGGTCCACCGCCTCCCCGTCCCCGCCACCGAGGCGGTCGCCTCCTGGAACGCGCGCACCCCGGCCGGCACCTGGCTCCAGGTGGAGCTGCGGGGCACGTACTCCGACGGCACCGACACACCCTGGTACGTGATGGGCCGCTGGGCCGCCGGTGACCAGGACATCAGGCGCACCTCCCTCGACGGCCAGGGCGACGGCCGCAGCGCGATCTCCACGGACACCTTCGCAGTGGACGACCCGGCCTCGGGCCTGCGCCTGGCCGCGTACCGGCTGCGCCTCACCCTCTACCGCAGGCCCGGCACCCGGCTCACACCCGCCGTCTGGCGGCTCGGCGCGATGGGCTCCGACATCCCCGACCGCTTCACCGTGCCCGCGTCCACGCCCGGGCAGGTGGGTGCGGAACTGACCGTTCCGCGCTACTCGCAGGAGATCCACGCAGGCCAGTACCCCCAGTACGACAACGGCGGCGAGGCCTGGTGCAGCCCCACCTCCTCGCAGATGATCGTCGAGTACTGGGGCGGCCGGCTCACCCCCGCCCAGCTGTCGTGGGTCGACCCGTCCTACGCCGACCCGCAGGTGTGCAACGCCGCCCGGTACACGTACGACTACCAGTACGCGGGCTGCGGCAACTGGCCGTTCAACGCGGCGTACGCGGCCACCTTCAAGGATCTGCAAGGGGTGGTGACCCGGCTCGGCTCGCTCACCGACGTGGAGAGGCTGGTCGCGGCCGGCATCCCGGCCATAACGTCGCAGTCCTTCCTCAAGACCGAGCTGACCGGCGCCGGTTACGGCACCTCCGGCCACCTGATGACGGTCATCGGCTTCACGGCCGACGGGGACGTGATCGCCAACGACCCCGCCTCGCCGAGCGACGAGGCCGTCCGGCGCGTGTACCGGCGCCGGGAGTTCGAGAACATCTGGCTCAGGACCAAGCGGTACAACGCCTCCGGCAAGGTCGTCTCGGGCAGCGGCGGCATCTGCTATCTGTACTTCCCGGCGCACCTCACCCCCCACCAGCGCATGGCGCTCGCCGCCGTGGGCGTGCGCTGAGCGGGGCGGAGGAGGACCGCGGGCGGGCCCCCGGGCGACCGGGGCCCGCCTGTGACCAAGCTCTCCGCCGCGCAGGCCGTCGCCGGTGGCAAGGTGGACAGCGGCGGGCGCGGGGCGCCCGTGGGGGAGTCCACACCGCACGTCCGACCCTGCGAGAGACCATGACCGCTCCCTCGGCCACCGCCACCCCCGCCCGCGTCCGCACGGGAGGCCCCCGCGACGACGGCGACGGCCCCAAGGTCCTGGAGCACGTCCTCGGCTGGACCCTCGTCGTGGTGATCGCGATGCTCGTGGCCCAGCTCGGGCTCCTGTGAGCCGACCCGGCCCCGGCACCGACCTGACCCGGACCCCGGCCCTGGACCCGCGACGGCGTGCCCGAGGCCGTCGCCGAGGGTGCCTGCGGCAGACCGCCCCGGGCTCTCCCGGCACCCCCGGGCGCGAACTCCTCGTGCGGGCCGTGGCCGGGACGCTCCGCGCGATCGAGGGGATCGACCCCGCGCGCACGGCCCCCGCACCCGCCCGTGGGGACGGCCGGCCCGGCGCCCGGGACCGCTGACCGAAGGCCCCCGGCGCGCGGGTTCACCCTTTCTTGAAGTAAGCGGTCGTTAACCGGTGACTCCATGCCTGTGATCGGGCATACTCACAGCGCACAGTCGCTGGTCAGCCGCTTCCGCGACCCGGGAGGGCGAGCATCGGCCGGCGCCGAGGAAGCCCCGGCGGAGCCGCCCCACAGGGTGCCAGTCCGCCAGCGCCCGACAGGGAGGAGAGCGTCGCCATGCCCGACCGCGCCCCGCAGCCGGTGGACCGGCAACTGCCCACGGACGAGGCCCGGGATCTGATCTCGCTCGTCCGCGACATCGCGCAGCACGAGATCGCCCCGAAGGCGGCCGAGGAGGAGGACGCCGGACGCTTCCCGCGCGAGGTCTTCACCCTGCTGTCCCGCTCCGGACTGCTCGGCCTGCCCTACGAGTCCGAGTACGGCGGCGGCGACCAGCCGTACGAGGTGTACCTCCAGGTCCTGGAGGAACTGGCGGCGACCCGCCTCACCGTGGGACTCGGCCTCAGCGTGCACACCCTGGCCGCCTACGGGCTCGCCGCGTACGGCACCAAGGAGCAGCGGGCCGAGCACCTGCCCGCCATGCTCGGCGGCGGACTGCTCGGCGCCTACGCGCTGTCCGAGCCCTCCTCCGGCTCCGACGCGGCCTCGCTGCGCACCAAGGCCGTCCGGGACGGCGACGACTGGGTGATCAGCGGCACCAAGTCCTGGATCACCCACGGCGGGATCGCCGACTTCTACACGGTCATGGCCCGCACCGGCCAGGAGGGCCCGCGCGGGATCACCGCCTTCCTGGTGCCGGGCGACGCCGAGGGGCTGAGCGCCGCGGCACCGGAGAAGAAGATGGGCCTCAAGGGCTCACCGACCGCGCAGCTCCACCTCGACGGCGTGCGGGTCCGCGACGAGAGGCGGCTCGGCGAGGAGGGCCAGGGCTTCACCATCGCCCTGGCCGCCCTCGACTCCGGACGGCTCGGCATCGCCGCGTGCGCCATAGGCCTCGCCCAGGCGGCGCTGGACGAGGCGGTCGCCTACGCCACCGACCGGCGGCAGTTCGGGCGGCCGATCGCCGACTTCCAGGGGCTGCGCTTCATGCTCGCCGACATGGCGACGCAGATCGAGGCGGGCCGCTCGCTGTACCTGGCGGCGGCGCGGCTGCGCGACGCCGGACGGCCGTTCGCACGGCAGGCGGCCATGGCCAAGCTGTTCTGCACGGACGCGGCCATGAAGGTCACGACCGACGCCGTCCAGGTGCTGGGCGGGTACGGCTACACCGCGGACTTCCCGGTCGAACGCTACCTGCGGGAGGCCAAGGTGCTGCAGATCGTCGAGGGCACCAACCAGATCCAGCGCATGGTCATCGCCCGTCACGTCGCGGGTCCCGAGACCCGCTGAACTGCGCGAGGCCGAACAGGGGCGCCGCCAGCCGGACCCACTCCGGGTCGTGGCGCCCCGGCAGCGTGCGGCCCCGGTCGGCCCACGTGCGCACCAGGTCGCGGTAGATCGGCGGGTCCGGGAGCTGCGGCGGGGCGGGGGGAACCAGTTCCGCGGGCGGCGGCACGAAGATGCGACGCCGACGCCCGGCTGCCGGAGGCATGGGGGTCATACCCGGGCAACGCGCCGCAGGGCGGACAGGTCACCGCCGCGCGGAATCGAGCGTGAGTCCAGCGACGTCCGGCCCGGCCCGCGGCCCCGGCAGCGGGAAGACCCGAGGGCCGCCGATTCCCGTACTCCCACCGGCTGTCCGGCGTCGTGAGCCGTCCGTGCCCGCCACACGCCCGGGCACGCCGGTTCCGCGCCACGGCGCCGGTGCGCCATGGTACGGACGGGGTGCCCGAGGCGGGCGGGCGGTCGGAGCGGCCGGGCGGGTGGTCAGGCGGCCTGGCGGCGCATCGACGGTACGCGCATCGGGCGCGAGCCCGGGCCGCCGACGTGCGAGAAGGGCTGCGTCCGCCAGTCGAGCCCCTGCGGCAGCGTCAGCAGCAGGGCGGTCTGCTGCTCCTGCGGGCCGGCGAACTCGTCCGCGGGCCGTGCGTCGGTGGCCTTGAGCCCTGTGCCGGCGCACACGGTGAGCCCGAACGGGTTCCACGGCGAGGCACACAGCGCGTGCTCCGGCAGGATCTCCTCGTCCGCCAGCAGGGCGATGGGCTGCGCGCACTCCGGGCAGATCACCCGGAACATCTCGAAGGTGTCGTAGGCGTCGGGCTCCTCGCCGAACTCGTCCGGTTCGACGCCCTCCGGCTGGGGCTCGACGACCGGCTGCTGCCGCTTGGGCACGGAACGACCAGGACGCTTGAGACTCTGCATGGGTTTCTCCCCCTAAGGCTGGGCCGTGAAGGCGCTGCGGCCTCGACCACAGCAAGCACTTCCCGTCCGGTCTCGGCGGTAATCACGGGAACATCACGAAGGGCGGCCGTGTGTTGTGGCGTTGGTCACATGCCGCTCGCAGGTGCCCGTCGCGACCGGTTTGTCCCCCGGTCGGCCGACGGGACACCGCCGGGCTCCGGGCGAACGGGGCACGGCCTGGGCCGCCGAGGTATCCGAGGCGATCAAGCGCCCTGTAGGTTCTTGCGCCATGGAGGAGCTGGACCGACAGATCGTGCAGCTGCTCGTCAAGGACGGGCGGATGAGCTACACCGACCTGGGCAAGGCCACGGGCCTGTCCACGTCGGCCGTGCACCAGCGGGTGCGGCGGCTGGAGCAGCGTGGCGTCATCCGCGGGTACGCCGCGGTCGTCGACGCCGAGGCCGTGGGGCTGCCCATGACCGCCTTCATCTCGATCAAACCCTTCGACCCCAGCGCCCCCGACGACATCGCGGACCGCCTGGCCGGCGTGCCCGAGATCGAGGCCTGCCACAGCGTGGCCGGGGACGAGAACTACATCCTCAAGGTGCGCGTCGCCACGCCGCACGAGCTGGAGGAGCTGCTGGCCCGCGTGCGGACCCTGGCGGGGGTGTCCACCCGGACGACGGTGGTCCTGTCGACCCCGTACGAGGCTCGCCCGCCGCGCATCTGAGGGCCGGCTGACCGGGCGGCGGTCGGCCCCGCCCCGCGTCGTGGCACCGGGCAGGCGCCCGGCCGTCGTTCCGCCCGCCGTCAGCCGTGCCCTGCGTGCCGGTCCCGGCGGGCGAGGCGGGAGACTGGTGTCCATGAGTGAGCGCACCGCCGAACCGCAGACCGTCCTTCTCCGCCGCGGCGAGGTCCACAGTCCCGCCGACCCGTTCGCCACCGCGATGGTCGTCGAGGCGGGCCATGTCGCCTGGGTCGGTTCCGAGGGCGCGGCCGACGCCTTCGCGGACGGCGTCGACGAGGTCGTCGACCTGGACGGCGCCCTGGTCACCCCGGCGTTCACCGACGCCCACGTACACACCACGGCCACCGGCCTCGCGCTCACCGGCCTCGACCTCTCCGACGCCCCGTCCCTGGAATCGGCCTTGGCCAGGGTGCGGGACTTCGCCGCCGCGCGCCCGGAGGACCGGGTCCTCCTCGGCCACGGCTGGGACGCCGCCCGCTGGCCCGGAGGCCGCCCCCCGACGCGCGCGGAACTCGACGGGGCCACCGGCGGGCGTCCGCTCTACCTGAGCCGGATCGACGTCCACTCCGCGGTCGTCACCACGGCGTTGCTCGACCTCGTCCCCGGCATCGGGCGGCCCGCGGACGGCCCGCTGACCGCCGACGCCCATCACGCGGTGCGGGCCGCCGCGTTCGGTGCCGTCACGCCTGCCCAGCGCGTCGAGGCCCAGCGTGCCGCGCTGGCCCGGGCCGCCTCCCTGGGTATCGGCTCGGTGCACGAGTGCGGCGGCCCGGACATCTCCTGCGAGGACGACTTCACGGGCCTGCTGCGGCTCGCCACCGAGGAACCGGGGCCGCGTGTCGTCGGCTACTGGGCCGAGGCGGACGTCGACAAGGCACGGCGGCTGGGGGCGCGCGGCGCGGCCGGAGACCTCTTCGTCGACGGTTCCATCGGCTCGCACACCGCCTGCCTGCACGCCCCGTACGCCGACGCCGGCCACACCGGCACCGCCTACCTCGACGCGGACGCCGTCGCCTCCCACGTCACCGCCTGCACCGAGGCCGGCCTCCAGGCCGGCTTCCACGCCATCGGCGACGCCGCGGTCACCGCCGTCGTCGAGGGGGTGCGGGCCGCCGCCGACAAGGTGGGTCTGGCCCGGATCCGGGCCGCCCGGCACCGCGTCGAACACGCCGAGATGCTCACCCCCGAGACCGTCGCGGCCTTCGCCGAGCTGGGCCTGACCGCGTCCGTGCAGCCGGCGTTCGACGCGCTGTGGGGCGGCGAGGACGGCATGTACGCCGAGCGGCTCGGTGTCGAGCGGGCCCGGACGCTGAACCCCTTCGCGGCGCTGCTGCGGGCGGGTGTCCCGCTCGCCCTGGGCTCCGACAGCCCCGTCACGCCCCTGGACCCGTGGGGCACGGTCCGCGCGGCGGCCCTCCACCGCACCCCTGAGCACCGGGTCTCCGTGCGGGCCGCGTTCACTGCCCACACCCGGGGCGGCTGGCGGGCCGTCGGCCGCGACGACGCCGGCGTCCTGGTGCCCGGCGCCCCCGCGGACTACGCCCTGTGGCGCACCGGCGAGCTGGTCGTGCAGGCCCCCGACGACCGCGTCGCGCGCTGGTCGACCGACCCGCGCTCCGGCACCCCCGGCCTGCCCGACCTGGGCGAGGGCCGTGACCTGCCCGTCTGCCTGAGGACCGTGGTGGGCGGCCGGACCGTCTTCGTACGGCCGGGCGAGTGATCTCCCGGTACGGCGCGGCGGCGGCGACGGCCCGCCGCCCGCTCGCGCGACCTGCGCATCCTCGGCACCGGCCGGGCGGTGCCGGGCGTCGCGGCGGGCCGGGGCGGTGTTTGACAGGCGACGGCAGGGGGCCGGTAGGTTCTGCCGGGTCCACCACCGGACGCCCGACCGGGGAACTTCCGTACCCGCGTCGCAGTGCCGCTGGGTCAGGGACGGTGTGCCGCACCGGGTCACCGTCACTGGGAGCCAGGCTCAGCGTCCGCGTCGGCGGGGGAAGGTTCCGGACGGTCGGCAGGGTGTGACCCGGGTGGGGCCCGGTCGCTCAGTAGACAACGGCTTTCGGTCGATCCGCAGCCAGCGGGTACCAGGTCGGCCCGAAGGGCACCGGGCCCCCATTCCGAAAAGAGCTTTCTTACCCAGCTCTCGTCGAATCGACACCACCGAACGAACGTGGTGTCACATCCCCGCAGGCCCTGGCCACTATGGTGGTCCCCTGCGTACGGACATGAAGGGGCAGTAGTGAACCACGGCGACGGTAGCCTCGCGGCGGGGTCCCAGGAGAGGCGGTTCGGTCCGCTCGGCACGGCGTTGGTGATCATTCCGACCTACAACGAGGCGGAGAACATCACGACGATCGTGGGCCGGGTGCGCAGGGCCGTCCCCGAGGCGCACGTCCTCGTGGCCGACGACAACAGCCCCGACGGCACCGGCAAGCTGGCCGACGAACTGGCCGGCGAGGACGGGCACGTCCACGTACTGCACCGCAAGGGCAAGGAGGGCCTGGGCGCCGCCTACCTGGCGGGCTTCCGCTGGGGTCTGGAGCGCGACTACGGCGTGCTGGTCGAGATGGACGCCGACGGCTCGCACCAGCCCGAGGAGCTTCCGCGCCTGCTGACCGCCCTCAAGGGCGCCGACCTGGTCCTCGGTTCCCGCTGGGTGCCGGGCGGCCGCGTGGTCAACTGGCCCAGGTCCCGCGAGTTCCTCTCCCGCGGCGGCAGCACCTACTCGCGCCTCATGCTCGACGTGCCGATCCGCGACGTGACCGGCGGCTACCGGGCGTTCCGGCGCGAGACCCTGGAGGGCCTGGGCCTGGACGAGGTCGCCTCGCAGGGGTACTGCTTCCAGGTCGACCTGGCCCGGCGCGCGATCAAGGCCGGCTTCCACGTGGTCGAGGTGCCGATCACGTTCGTGGAGCGGGAACTCGGCGACTCCAAGATGAGCCGGGACATCGTCGCGGAGGCGCTGTGGCGGGTCACCTCCTGGGGTGTGGGGGAGCGGGTGACCAAGCTCACCGGCAGGGGCGGCAAGCCGCAGTCGTAGCGTCGCCCCCGTCGCCCCGGTCCCCGCAGCCGTCACCCGTGGCGTCCGCCGCCCGCGCGGCAGGCGCCCGCCCGCTGGCCGGGGGCCGCCCGCGCGGCAGGTGCCCGCCCGCTGGCCGGGGGCGGCGGGCCACCCTCTTATCCCGTGCTGAGCCGCGCCCAGGCACACTGGGAGTATGACGACAGGCGCTCCGACCTCTTCACCCTCCACCAGGCCCCGGCCCTCGCGGTTGCGCAGGTTCCTGCCGCTCGCCGTCGCCGTGTGGCTGGTGCTGGAGATCTGGCTGCTGACACTGGTGGCCGGCGCGGCCGGCGGGTTCACCGTGTTCCTTCTGCTGGTCGCCGCCTTCGTGCTGGGTGCCGTCGTGATCAAGCGAGCGGGCCGCCGTGCCTTCCAGAACCTCAACGAGGCGCTGCAGCGCGGCGCCACCCCCTCCGCCCGGCGCGGCGGCAACGGCCTGATGATGCTGGGCGGCCTGCTGCTGATGATCCCCGGCATGATCTCGGACGCGGTGGGTCTGCTGCTGCTGATCCCGCCGGTCCAGCGTGCCGTGGGCCGGTTCGCCGAGCGCACGGTCGACCGCAGACTGCGCGCGGCCGCCCCGGGCACCCTGGGGGACGCCTTCCAGCAGGTCCGTATCCACCGCCCCGACGGCAAGGTCGTCCAGGGCGAGGTGATCAGGGACGACGAGCCGGGCGACGCCCCGCGGGAGCAGCGCCCGCCGCTGACCCGGTGAGCACCGGCTGTCGCGGGCGAGCGCCGGGCGCCGCGGCGGGTACAGGTGAGGAGAGCACCGGCTCACAGCAGCAGGACGGGCGCCGTACGCGAACTTCGCGTACGGCGCCCGTCCTGTTCGAGGTGCGCTGGTAACCGGCCCACGCCGCGCGGGGCTATGCGCTCTTGCGGCTGTCCCGGGGATGAACGGCGATGTTCATCGCCCCGGACCGCAGCACGGCGAGACGCTCCTCGAGGACCTCTTCGAGTTCCTCGCGGGTGCGCCGCTCCATCAGCATGTCCCAGTGCGTACGCGCAGGCTTGGCCTTCTTCTCCTCCGGGCCGTCGCCGTCCACCAGGAGTGCCTGGGCCCCGCAGACCTTGCACTCCCACTCCGGCGGGATCTCCGCCTCGACCGAGAAGGGCATCTCGAAGCGGTGCCCCTTCTCGCATGCGTACTCCACGGCCTGGCGCGGGGCCAGGTCGATGCCGCGGTCCGTCTCGTAGCTGGTCACCACGAGG
Organism: Streptomyces sp. NPDC021356; assembly: GCF_040641015.1. Classification (NCBI taxonomy): domain Bacteria; kingdom Bacillati; phylum Actinomycetota; class Actinomycetes; order Kitasatosporales; family Streptomycetaceae; genus Streptomyces; species Streptomyces sp. NPDC021356. The sequence continues at coordinate 47,522 of NZ_JBFACU010000039.1, forward strand.
CGCGTGCCGCGAAGAGCTCGCTCACTCATGAATCGTGCCTCCCGGGCTTGTCGCCCACAGGACAGGTGTCGCTGTCGTCGTCATCCGGTCAACGTCCGGTCGGCGGTAAAGATTCCCGTTCCGATGTCCCGTTCCGGGTCATGTGTCGCCGTCGTAGCCGCAGCCTTGTCAACCAGTGCAGTACCCACCGGCGCCCGGTTTGTCACATCTGCAAGGAGATGTCACCCAGCGTTTCGGCATCTTTGACGCGCAGTAACGGTACGCCTGGCAGGCCAAACGCGTACACTACAGCCCTTTCGCCTCCAGCGCTAAATCCGGTCGGGCGCCGGGTTGCCCGCGGCCCGGATCGCCTGCGCCACCGGCACCCGCGCGAGCAGCACGAACCCGATCACGAAGAACGCCACGAGCGAGACGATCGCGTCCCGGTAGCTCCCGGTCAGCTGGTAGGTGATCCCGAACAGCAGCGGCCCGAGCCAGCTCATGCCCCGGTCGCTCATCTCGTACGCCGAGAAGTACTCGGCCTCCTTGCCGGGCGGGACCAGGTGCGAGAACAGCGACCTGGACAGCGCCTGACTGCCGCCGAGGACGAGACCGATCCCGGCCGCCAGCACGAAGAACCACACCGGTGCCCCGGCCGGCAGGAAGTACCCCGCGCCCAGGGTGAGGGTCCAGGCGACCAGCGAGGCGAGGATCGTCCGCTTCGCCCCGTACGTGCGGGCCAGCCGTCCCATGCCCAGCGCCCCGGCCACCGCCAGCACCTGCACCATCAGCACAGCCGTGATCAGGGTCGACTGGCTGAGCCCCAGCTCCTCCGAGCCGTACACCGACGCCTGGGAGATCACCGTCTGGATGCCGTCGTTGTAGACGAGGTACGCCAGCAGGAAGGCGAGTGTGAGCGGTTTGCCCCGCATGTCCCGGACGGTGGCCGCCAGTTGCCGCCAGCCGTGCCCCGGCGGTGCGGCGGCTCCCGTCCCCCGGTCGCGCAGCCGCCTCAGCGGTACGAGCGTGAAGACGCCCCACCACAGCCCCGCCGACGCCAGGCAGATGCGGACCGCCATCGCCTCGGACACCCCGAAGGAGTCGTGGGCGGTGAACAGCACCAGGTTCGCCACGAGCACGAGCGAGCCGGCCGCGTAGCCGAACGCCCACCCGCGGGAGGAGACCGCGTCCCGCTCCTCGGGACGCGCGATCTGCGGCAGGTAGGAGTTGTAGAGCACCATCGAGACCGCGACCGACGCGTTGGCCACGATCAGCAGGAAGCCGCCCAGCAGGTAGCGGCGGCCGTCCAGGAGGAAGAGGGCCGTCGTCGCCGCCGCGCCCACGTAGGCGGCGGTCGCCAGCAGCGGCTTCTTGCGGCCGGTCCGGTCGGCCGCCGCGCCCGCGAGCGGCATGACCACGATCGCCACGATCACCGACAGCGAGACGCAGTACGCGAAGAACGACCCGGCCCGCACCGGGATCCCCAGCGGGTGCACGAACCCGCCGGAGTCCGCCGCCGACCGGGCGACCGAGGTCAGATAGGGCCCCAGGAACACGGTGAGCACGCTGGTGGAGTAGACGGAGCACGCCCAGTCGTAGAAGTACCAGCCGCGCTGCTCGCGCCGCCGTTCCGCCATCCCGTCGTCCGTCTGCGCCCGCACGGTGCCGGTGCCCACCCGCGCCCTCGCTTCCCCGCCTCAGCCGCCGAGCCGGCCTCCCGGGCGGTAGCGGTCGCGGCCGGGCTCAGGCCCAGACGCCCCGCTCCTCCATGACCTTGCGCAGCGTGTCGATGTGATCGGTCATGATGCCATCGACGCCGAGGTCGAGGAGCCGGTGCATCTCCCCGGGTTCGTTGATGGTCCACACGTGCACGTGCAGGCCCCGCGCGTGGGCCGCGCGCAGGAACAGCCGATCGACCACCGGGACGCCCGACTGCGCCACCGGCACCTGCACGGCGACGGCCGACCGGCGCAGTGCGGCCGGCACGCCCCAGGAGCGCAGCCGCAGACCCAGCACCCCGCGCGTGCCGTACGACGTCGCCAGGCGCGGTCCCGCCAGGCGCTGTGCCCGCACGACGCGCGCCTCCGAGAACGATCCGACGCACACCCTCCCCCAGGCGTCCGTCCGTTCGATGACGTCCAGCAGGGGCCGCAGCGCGGGCTCCGCCTTGACGTCGACGTTCCACCGGACCTCGGGGAACGCCGCCAGCAGTTCCTCGAAGAGCGGCACCGGTTCGCGGCCCGCCACGCGCGCGCGGCGCACCTCGGCCCACGGCAGGTCGGCTATCCGGCCCGCACCGTCGGTCACGCGGTCGAGTGTCGCGTCGTGGAAGGCGACCAGGTGCCCGTCGGCCGTGGCATGGACATCGGTCTCGATGTACCGGTACCCGAGCTCGACCGCCCTGCGGAACTGCGCCACGGTGTTCTCCAGCCCGTCGGCCGCCCCACCGCGGTGCGCGAAGGCGAGGGGCCCGGGGTGGTCGAGGTAGGGATGGCGTACGGGCGTGGTCACGGACGCAGTATCGCCCTTTCGGGTGTACCGGTGGCAACGCCCGGGCCGCCGCCGGGGGTCGCGGGCGAGGCGAAGACCCGCAGGAAGAGCTGGGCCAGCGGGCCGATCGAGACGGCGTAGAGCAGGGTGCCGACCCCGATCGTGCCGCCGAGGAGGAAGCCGGTGACCACGACCGCCACCTCGACGGCCGTGCGCATGAGGCGGATCGAGCGGCCGGTGCGCCGGTGGAGCCCCGTCATCAGCCCGTCCCGGGGACCGGGCCCGAAACGGGCGGAGATGTAGAGACCGGTCGCCGCGCCGTTGAGCAGGATGCCCGCCACCAGCACCGGGATCCGCACCGCCAGGGCGCGGGGGTCGGGCACCAGGGCCAGGGTGCCGTCCATGGCGAGCCCCACCACGAAGACGTTGGAGACGGTGCCGAGGCCGGGCCGCTGGCGCAGCGGGATCCACAGCAGCAGCACCACCGCGCCCACGACGATCGACACGACGCCGATCGTCAGACCGGACAGTTCGGCCAGGCCCTGGTGCAGGACGCCCCAGGGTTCCAGGCCGAGTCCGGCCTCCACGAGCAGCGCGGAGCTGGCGCCGTACAGCACGAGGCCGGTGTAGAGCTGGACGAGTCGCCGCCCGAGTCGGTCCGGCATGGACATGATGCCCCCCTGGTGGTGGTCCTGAGAGTGGACCGGTGACGGACCGGTGACGGCCCCGATGGTGACCGGTGACGGCCCTGATGGTGGACCGGTGGTGGGCCGGTGGGTCGCGGTGCGGCCCGAACGGGAACCGGTGGTGAAAGTGGCCTGACCCGTGCCACTCTGTGGCGTGGGGAAGTGACCCATCCATGGCCAATTCGAGGAAGGTGGACTGGTACTCATGGCGCAGTGGACCTCGGCGGTGGGGGCCGCGCAGCTCGCCCGGCTCCTCAACTCCCAGCAGGAGCGCCCCGCGGGCCCCGGCTCGCGCCGCCCGCCCGCCTACCGGGCGCTCGCCGACGGGGTCCGGCTGCTGGTCCTGGAGGGCCGGGTCCCGGTGGCCGCCCGGCTGCCCGCCGAGCGCGAACTCGCCCTGGCCCTGTCCGTCAGCCGCACCACCGTCGCCGCCGCCTACGAGGCGCTGCGCACCGAGGGCTTCCTGGAGTCGCGGCGCGGAGCGGGCAGCTGGACCGCGGTCCCGGCCGGCAATCCGCTGCCCGCGCGGGGGCTCGAACCCCTCCCGCCGGAGGCCCTGGGCTCGGTGATCGACCTCGGCACGGCGGCCCTGCCGGCCCCGGAGCCATGGCTCACCCGCGCGGTCCAGGGCGCCCTGGAGGAGCTGCCGCCCTACGCCCACACACACGGGGACTACCCGGCGGGCCTGCCCGCGCTGCGCTCGATGATCGCCGAGCGGTACACCGCGCGCGGCATCCCGACCATGCCCGAGCAGATCATGGTGACCACCGGCGCGATGGGCGCCATCGACGCCATCTGCCACCTCTTCGGCGGCCGGGGCGAGCGCATCGCCGTGGAGTCGCCCTCCTACGCCAACATCCTGCAGCTCATGCGGGAGGCGGGCGCCCGGCTCGTGCCCGTGGCGATGGCCGAAGGGCTCACCGGCTGGGACGTGGACCGCTGGCGCCAGGTGCTGCGGGAGGCGGCGCCCCGGATCGCCTACGTCGTCGCCGACTTCCACAACCCGACCGGTGCCCTCGCGGACGAGGACCAGCGGCGCCGTCTGGTGGAGGCGGCCCGGTCCGCCGGGACGGTGCTCGTCGTCGACGAGACGATGAGCGAGCTGCACCTGGAGCCGGACGTGGACATGCCCCGGCGGGTGTGCGGCTTCGACCCGGCCGGCTCCACGGTGATCACCGTGGGGTCCGCCAGCAAGGCGTTCTGGGCCGGGATGCGGATCGGCTGGGTACGGGCCGCCCCCGACGTGATCCGCAGCCTGGTCGCCGCGCGCGCCTACGCCGACCTCGGCACCCCCGTACTGGAACAGCTCGCCGTGAACTGGCTGTTCAGCACCGGCGGCTGGGAGCAGGCCGTCGAGGTCCGCCGGGTCCAGGCCCGCGAGAACCGCGACGCGCTGGTCGCGGCGGTCCGCCGCGAGCTGCCCGAGTGGGAGTTCGAGGTCCCCCGCGGCGGCCTGACCCTCTGGGTGCGCACGGGCGGCCTGTCGGGGTCGCGCCTCGCCGAGGCGGGGGAGCGGGTCGGTGTCCGGGTGCCCTCGGGGCCGCGCTTCGGCGTCGACGGGGCCTTCGAAGGGTACGTCCGGCTGCCGTTCACCGTGACCGGAGCGGTGGCGGAGGAGGCGGCGACACGCCTCGCGGCGGCGGCCCGGCTGGTGGAGTCCGGCGCGTCGGGAGGCGGCGAGTCGCCGCGGACGGTCGTGGCGTAGCCGCGGTGGGCCCGGCAGTTGCGCAACCGAGTGGGCGGGGCGGGGAGGCGAGGCGGCCTCGGGGACGGGGTGACGGGACACCTCCGGGTCCGAGGCGGCCGGGATCAGGTCGGCTCGGCCACGGCCGCCTCCGGCACCGCCCCCTCCGTCACGGCAGCCTCCACCGCCTCTGCTGACTCCACCGCTTCCGCGATCTCGGCGGCCACGGTGACCCCCGCCGCCTCCGCCACCCCGCCGGCCTGCGCCGCCTCCACCGGCTTCGTGACCTCCACCGGTTTCGTCACCTTCACCGGTTTCATGACCTCCACCGGCTTCGTCACCTTCACGGCCGTCGTCCTCAGCACCGTCGTCGGCTCCGGCACCGTCTCCCCGTCCGCCGGCGTGGTCTTCGGCGGCAGCAGGTCCTGCACCGCCGCGCGCAGCGCGTCGCTCGTGCAGTCGTCGTACGGATCGGGCGTGGCCGGCACCTGGAGCCGGTGCACGGCCCCCGTGCCCAGCCGTGCGTACCCGCGCCCCGGCGGGACGACGGGCAGCGGCGTGGTGTGCGGCGGCGCCCCGAGCACGGCCTTCAACTGCTCCACCGTGGCGGGACCGAGCACCACGCGCGCGCGTGTGTGCTGACGCAGCGCGTCGCTCAGCGCCTCGGCGCTGTCGAACTGCTCCGCGACGACGACCGTGACGTTGACGGCGCGGCCGTGCCGCAGCGGTACCTGGAGCAGCGACTGCGGGTCCTCACAGCCCTCCGCGGCAGCCAGGTGCGTGAACGCGGTCGGCCGGTCGAGCAGCAGCCACAGCGGACGCCTGGTGTCCTCCGGCGGCGGGTGGCCCGCCTGCCGTGCGCGGTTGACGGCGATCAGCCGGCGCTCGGTCTCGGTGGCCGCCCACTCCAGGCTCGTACGGACCCCGGCCAGCCCGCACTCGACCGCCAGGACACCGTCGCGGCCGGTCAGGCAGGCGTACTCGCCGGTGCCGCCGCCGTCGACGATCAGGATGTCGCCGTGCTGGAGCGCCTGGAGCGCGAGGGAGCGCAGCAGCGTGGAGGTGCCGCTGCCCGGCTGCCCCATGGCGAGCAGATGCGGCTCGGTGGAGCGCAGTCCGGTGCGCCAGACGACCGGCGGGACGTCGTGCCGCTCCTCGCCGTACGTGAGGGGCAGCGTGCGCTGGACCTCGCTCGGGTCGGTGAAGCCGAGCACCGTCTCGCCCGGCGCGGTCACGAACCGCTGGGCGGCGATGTCCGTGGGCAGCGGGGCCAGCGCGGTGACGGCCAGCTCGTTGCCCTCCTCGTCCCAGACGAGGAGGTACTCCCGGCCGCGGCCGGCCTTGGTGGTCAGCAGGTGCTCGATCCGCGCGCGGGCCTCGGGCTCGCCGTCCGTGAAGTACGCCGGGTAGCGCACCAGCAGGTGGGAGAGGCGGCCGGAGTCGTCGAAGGCGTAGGACGGGAAGGCCTTCTCCCACTCACCGCCGTGCGCGTACAGCGGCGCGGGGTCCTCGGCGGCCGAGAAGTACGGGACCAGCGCGTCGTACAGCGTGCTCAGGCGCTGCTTGCGCGGCTCGTCGGAGTCCACGGGCTCGGGCGGGGTGCGGTCGCGGCCCTGCCAGGCGGCGGCCCCCGTCACCACCACGGCGGCGAGCAGCGGACCGTAGGGCACCAGCGCCACGACCAGGATCACCGAGGCCACCAGGAACAGCAGCGGCCCGCGCCGGTCCTTGGGGGTCTGAGCCCATCTGTGCCGGCCGGCGGCCGCGAGCCGGCGCAGACCGCGGGCGATGGTGATCAGCGGGTGCAGGACGTCCGTGGCGCTGTCGGCCGCCGTCCGTGCCAGCTCCCGGCTCCGGGCGAGCTGAGCGCCGCCTGTGCTCAGAATGCGGGGGAGGGGGCGCCGGGCCACTGCTGCCTCCTGGGAGTGCTCAGGGGCGATGGGGGCGCCCCCTGGACGGAGCTTGTCGAGCGTGTCGGGGTCCTGGGGCGGGGCGGCGTCAGAACCTCATGCCGCCGAGCAGGCTGGCCAGGCTCTCGCCGCCGGCTCTGATGCTCGGCGCGATCGCCGTGCTCGAGAGGTAGAAGCCGAACAGTGTCGACACACACGCGTGGGAGGGCTTCAGCCCGTCCTTGCGGAAGAAGATGAAGCCGATGACGCCGAACAGGACGACGCCTGAGATGGAGAGGATCATGTGAGATCTCCTGGTGTCGAAGGGGGACGGTGTCACCCTGAGTCCTTCTAGGATCACAGCATGTATCTGTATGACAAAAGGTGCAACTGGGTTAAATGCCTCCCATCACCCTCGGGGTGCGGGGATCGTGTGGAGGGCCGGCGGGCCCCGCTGTCGCATACGGCCCGGTCCGGGGTGATCTTCACCTCCGGCGCACCGGGTTCCGTTCCGGACGAGCCAGTACCCTGGCGATTCACCCGTACGGCCGCCCGGCGCTCATGGCCGTACGCTTGCTCCCCGCAGTGACCGGCAGTGCCGAGCAGTACCTGCGCAGTCCCCAGAGCGACACCTGCGCAGGGCCCGGCGGTGCCCGGCAGTGCCCCGCAGTACCCACAGTCCCCGAAGTTCGCAGTGAGAGGCGGTCCGGCCGATGAGTGATGCCCCCGACCCCGAGGTCGTGGAGCTGGCGACCAAGATCTTCGATCTGGCCCGGCAGGGGCGGACCGAGGCGCTCGTGGCCTACGTGGACGCGGGCGTACCCGCCGACCTCACCAACGACCGGGGCGACTCCCTCGTCATGCTCGCCGCCTACCACGGCCATGCCGACGCGGTCCGCGCCCTGCTGGCCCGCGGTGCCGAGGCCGACCGCGTCAACGACCGCGGTCAGACACCCCTCGCGGGGGCGGTTTTCAAGGGCGAGCAGGCGGTGATCGAGGCCCTGCTGGAGGGCGGCGCGGACCCGTCCGCGGGCACGCCGTCGGCCCTTGACACGGCCCGCATGTTCGGCCGTACGGAGTTGCTGCGCCTGTTCGGCGAGCAGTGAGACCGCGGGGCGCCACCATCTGAGGCTCCCCGCTGAACAGCCACGACACGGAAAACGGGGGAGGCGGTACAGGGCCGCCGGAAATTTCGGTCGCGGCAGCGCAGACGCCGGGTCATCATGACGTCGTGATTCACGGACGCGATGGCTGGGCAGGTGTTGCCGCACCGCGCGGACCGTGATGCGGTCCGCATGGGCCACCGACGAGAGGCAGAGGAAGATGGTCTACAACAAGCAAGAGACGGCGGGCGCCCCGACGTGTTGTCACGCGGCCAGGTAGTGCGTGTTCCCCGGTTGCGTCGACGCTTGATGTGAGGCTGTTTCCCATGTTCGATCCGGTCATAGCGCCCAGCGGCACGCTGCTCGGCCTGCTCCAGCGGGGCCGCGGCGACGGCACTCTGCACGCGCTCACCGCCCCCCGCGCCGAGGCGCTGGCGGCCCTGAACCACTGTGTGCTGCACGACCCCCGCCACGACTGGCAGGTGGAGAACCGCTCCCTGTACTACGCCCGGCTCCTGCTCGACCTCCACGGCGAGCTGGACGCCATCGAGGCGCACCTCTTCGACCCCGAGGACGCCCTCGACACCGACGAGTCCCGCACCGGGCTCGCCCTCGCCGTCCTCGGGCACCTGGCCTCCTACGGCAGGCGGGACGCCCTCGCGCTCCTGCGCGGATACGCCGCCACCGGCGCCAACTGGGCGTGGGCCCTGGACGAGCTGGCGCTGCGCGACGACGACGCCGGCCTGCGCGCCCTGGCCGCGCCCGTCCTGGCCCGCTTCGCCACCGACGCCGAGGGCGAGGCCGAGCTGGCCGCCGCCGTCCGCGACGCCTTCGAACCCCGGCCCTGGCGGCTGTGGGCCGAGGACCGGCGCCCCTCGATCGCCGGCCGGGTGCGTGCCGCCCACGAGGCGGGCTGCTTCGACCGCTGGCAGCGGCAGATGCGTCCCAGCGGGCCCCGGCCCGGCTGGAGCGTGCGGGCCGTGTTCGACTGGGCCCAGCAGGGCGTGGAACGGGGCGCCGCCCTGCATGTTCCGGCCGCCCGCTGTCTGGCCGCCGTGGCCGGCCCCGACGACCGGCCCGAGATCCTGGGGGCCGCCCGGCAGGGCTCGGACGGGGCCCGGTGCACGGCCCTGCGCTATCTGGCCGACGGCAACGACCCGGACACCCTCGACCTGATCGAGGCGGCCGTCTTCGACGGCACGGCCGCCGTCGTCGAGGCGGCCGTCGACGCCTTCGAACGCATGCGCAGCGTCGCCGCCGTCGACCGGGCCCGCGCCTGGGCAGGACGTCCCGACCCGTTGGGGGCCGCCGCCGGACGCGTACTCGCCTGTCGTGGCGGGGCCGGTGACCGCGATCCCGTTCTGGCCGCCCTGCGTGAGGCGGTGCGGGGCGAAGGGCCCGACGCGCCCACCTTGTGGACCCTCGTGGACGGCGCCGGACGGCTGGGCATCGCCTGCGCCGCACCCGTCCTGCGGCACATCTACCGTGAGACCGCCTCCTCCCATCTCCGCGGTCGCGCCGCCCGTGCGCTGGCCGCGACCGACCCTTCCTTCGCCGCCGGGTTCGCCGTCGAATGCCTGTGGGACTGCGAGGAGAGCACCCGCGAGGTGGCCGCCCGGCACGCCGAGACCGCCGACCAGCGCGTCGTCGAGCAACTGCGCAGGCTCGCCGCCGACCCGGCCGAGGAGGACGAGGTCCAGACGGCCGTACGCAGCCGGTTCGAGCCCGACCTCCCCACCGGGTGAAGGTCCGGCCAGGCCCTCGCCGCCCTTTGCCCGGTGTGAGGGGCGCGCTCCCGCCCGGTGTGAGAGGCGCGGCCCCGCCCCGTGTGAGGGGCGCGGCCCCGCCCGGTGTGAGGGGCGCGGCCCGCTCCGGGCCCCGCGACACCGCCTGCCCCGGGCGTCGGGCAGAAGCAGGTAAAGGATCGTTGAACAATCCACCGATCCCTCTGTTGTCTTGTCCTCTTGTCTGCGGTTGCGGTTGAATTCCGGGCATGGGAGAGCAGTTGACGCCGCTGGCGGACGACCGGGTCCTGCTGGGGCGCACCAGCACCGCCGAACGGGTAGCGGACATCCTCAGGAGCCGCATCGCCGAGGGCTACTTCCCGCCCGGCACCCGGCTGTCGGAGGACAGCATCGGCGGCGCGCTCGGCGTCTCCCGCAACACGCTGCGCGAGGCGTTCCGGCTGCTCACGCACGAGCGGCTGCTCGTGCACGAGTTGAACCGGGGCGTCTTCGTACGCGTACTGGCCGTCGAGGACGTCGAGGACATCTACCGCACCCGCCGCCTCGTCGAGTGCGCCGTCGTCCGCGGCCTGGGCGAGCCTCCGTACGCGCTCGGCGGCGTCGCCGCGGCCGTCGAGGAGGGCCGGCGGGCGGCGCGCGAAGCCGACTGGAAGACGCTGGGCACCGCCAACATCCACTTCCACCGCGAGCTGGTCGCGCTCGCCGGGAGCGAGCGCACCGACGAGCTGATGCGCAGCGTCTTCGCCGAACTGCGCCTGGCCTTCCACGTCGTGGACGACCCCCGGCGGCTGCACGAGCCCTACCTCAGCCGCAACGAGCAGCTCCTCCAGATCCTCCAGAGCGGCGACCGGCACCGGGCGGAGAAGCAGCTCGCGGTCTATCTCGACGACTCGCTGGACAAGGTGGTGGAGGTGTACCGGCGCCGGGTCGGCCAGGGGGCGTAGCGGCCCGGCCGCACCGGCCCCGGCCGCGGTGGTGCGAGGGTGTCCGGGCGCGTGTGCGAGGACGGTGGTGCGAGGGTGCCCGGCCCGGGTGTGACGGCGGTGGTGCGAAGGGTCCGGCCCGGGTATGACGGCGGCGGCGCGAGGGTGTCCGGCCGTGTGCTGCGGCGTTGCCGCGAGACCGCCAGGCCCCGGTGCGCCGGCGGGGGTACGAGGGTGCGTCTGCGCCGTTTGGGTCGTTGTCAGACCGAGGACCTAGTCTGTGCACCGTGACTTCGCCTGCATCGACGGACAGCGTTCCGCCCCAGTTCAGCGCGGGGCCGCGCCCCGCGCCGGGCCCGGCCGCCGACGAGGGACTGGCGCGGCGACTGCGCGCGCTCGCGTGCACCGCGCCGCTGCACGACCTGGACGCGCGCAAGGCGAACCTCGCCGGCGAGTACTCGGTGTACGGCATGGCGGAGGTCGCCCTCGCCGCCATCGACCTGGTCACGCTCAACATGGACTTCGACACCGGTGCCGACCACGACCAGATCGTGGCCCGGCTCGTCCCGCGCGTCGCCGCCCAGGCCCCGCAGCGCCCCGCCGCCGAGCACGAGCGCGTCGCCCGCTGGGTCCTGGAGAACCTGATCAACGTGGGCAGCGCCGACCGCGGCTTCCGCGCGGTGTACGGCACGTTCGCGCCGGACGGCACCTACGTGCGCCGCGACTACGACTTCAAGCTGATCGAGGAGGTGCCCGGCCCCGGCGGCAGCGTCTACCTGCGCACGACGGACGAGGCGGTCAACGTCCTCGTGGGCGCCCTGGACACCGACGTCACCAGCGCCCAGATCGCCGCCGAGGTCAAGCTGGAGGTGCTCATCAACCGCGGCCGGCTCGCCGACGCGCAGCTCGCCGCCGAGCAGGCCCGCTACCGGACCGTGCAGTACTCGGAGACCCTGCGCAGGGCCCTGGACGCGACCCGGCGCAACGTCCGCGCGGTGGACTGGCTGAGCGCCGTACCCGACATGATCGCCGAGGCGCTGGACCACGTCGCCGACCGCTACCGGCACGAGAACGCGATCCTGACCAACATCCGCAAGGCGCGCGACGAGACCGAGGAGCCCGAGCACAAGCGGCGCGCCGCCGAACTGGTCGACATCGTCAAGGACTGCATCCGCAGACACACCCAGCTGCAGTCCCGGCTGCTGGAGGCCGGCCCCCTCTTCCGCGCGGAACAGGACCGGCAGGCCTTCGCCACGCCGCTCACCACCTCGGGCACCGACCTCTACGGGCACCTGCTCGCCCCCACCCTGCCGCTCCCGCTGGAAGGCGCGATCCGGGTCACGGACGCCTTCTTCGCCCACGGGACCGGGCTGCGTACCCCCGTCTCCGTCAGGGTCTCCGACCTCGTCGACATCCTGCTCACGCCGCCCGTGGAGCGGGAGCACCTGGGCGCAGAGATGCCCGAACCCGACCTGATCGCCACACCGGACGACAGCCGGTTCAGCGAGGAGCAACTGGCGGCCGCCATGGAGCTGCTGGACCTGCCCGCCGACGCCCCGCGCCGGCTGTCGGGCCTGCTCGCCGAGGCCCGCCGCGCGGACGCCGACCTGCCCTACCTGGTCGCGCTGCTGGCCGTGCACGCGGCCAGCCCGCCGGTCGGCACCGCCTACCGGCAGGGCGAGGAGAAGCTGCTCTTCGCCGTGGACGACGGCACGGACCTGGACGACCCGGAGTTCGGCGGCGCCGACCTGATCGTCGGGACCGCGCTCCTCGACGCGGCCGGGATGGCGGCGGACCGGACGGAAGCCGCATGAGGCATGAGCCGGACGGAAGCCGCGTGAGCCGCAGGCCGGGCGGCGGCTTCATGAGCCGCGTACCGGACGGGAGCCGCAAGATGACGGGCCGGACGGAAGCCGCGTGAGCCGCAGACCGGGCGGCGGCTTCATGAGCCGCGTACCGGACGGAAGCCGCAAGATGACGGGCCGGACGGAAGCCGCGTGAGCCGCAGACCGGGCGGCGACATCATGAGTCGCGTACCGGACGGAAGCAGCACGAGTGAGCGAGAGCGTGACAAGGAGCCCCAGCAGTGAGTGAGCACGTCGAGTGGAACGAGGCGGAGCCCCCCGCCCCGTCCGCGACCGGCGCCGTCACCCCCGCCGACGCCGCCGACGCGGCCCGGCTCGTCGCCTTCGGGCTGCAGCCCAGACTGCAGCCCGCCCGGGACCAGGAGTACGCCGACCTGCTGCGCCGGCACCGCGAGGACCCGGCGTTCGCCCGCCTCGCGGACGCCGTGGCCGCCGGACTCGGCCTGGTCGTCCTGGAGGTGTCCCCGCGCGCGGGCATGGCGGTGACCGCCGCCGAGGACTCCGTGTTCGCCGTCCGCATGGGCGACTACGCGCGGCGCACCGCCGCCGACTCCGCGGACCGCTTCCTGCACGGGCTCGCCCACCTCGCCGTGGCCGCCCTCGCCTTCCCGCGCCCCGAGGACCTGGCCGACGACGGCTACATCGGCCGCGTCACGGTCAACGGCGTCGACGCCTTCGTGCGCCAGGCCTGCCGCCGGCTGGAGGAGCGCGCCGAAGAGCAGGGCGAGAACACCGACCCCGCCACGGACGCACCCGGCCTGGAGGCCGCCTGGCGGATCTGGGCCAGACGCAGCGCGACCGGCGCCACCAAGGACGCCCGCCGCCCCGCCGCCTCCACCACGGGCATCGTCGCCAAGGCCCTGGCGTTCCTCACCGACTCCGGGTTCCTGCAGCGCACCGGCGACGAGAACGGCGGCACCTACCGCACCACCGCCCGCTACCAGCTCCAGGTGCGCGACATGGCCGGCGCCGCCGCCCTGGCCGAACTGCTGGACCTGGGCGTCGTCCCCGTCACCGACGGCACGGCGAGCCTGCTGCCCGCCGAGGACAGCGACGACCTGGAACTGGTGGCCGACGCCGGACTGCCCTTCCACGCCCCCGCCCAGCACTGAACCTTCCCCGAACCGCCAGAAAACTGACGAGAGTCCGCCATGTACGAGCTGTCCCGGGTCCGCCTCTACTCCATCGGTCCGGCCGGTGCTCGCTACGCCGACACCGTGCTCGACCTGCGGGGCGTGGGCGAGCCGGTGCCCGATCCCGCGCCCACCCAGGCGGAGTTCTTCGAGGAGGAGCCGGTCGGCCCGCCGCGCCGCCCCGCCCCCGCCGGCGTGCTCTTCCTGGAGAACGGGGGCGGCAAGTCGGTCCTGCTCAAGCTGATCTTCTCCGTGATGCTGCCCGGCCACCGCAACACCCTCGGCGGCGCCAGCTCCGGCGTGCTGCGCAAGTTCCTGCTCGCCGACGACTGCGGCCACGTGGCCCTGGAGTGGCAGCACGTGCAGACCGGCGAGTGCGTCGTCGTCGGCAAGGTCAGTGAGTGGCGCGGACGGCAGGTCTCCAACGACCCGCGCAAGTTCGCCGAGGCCTGGTACTCCTTCCGGCCCGGCCCCGGGCTCACCCTGGACAACCTGCCCGTCGCCGAGGCCACCTCCGTACGCCCGCCCGTGGAAGGTGCCTCCGGCGCGCAGGGCCGGCGCCGCACCATGAAGGGCTTCCGGGACGCCCTCACCGACGCGGGCAAGGCCTACCCGCACCTCGAAGCGCACTGGGAGGAGATCCACGACCGCTGGATCGAACACCTCGGCGACCTGGGCCTCGACCCCGAACTCTTCCGCTACCAGCGGGAGATGAACGCCGACGAGGGGGAGGCGGCCGGCCTGTTCGCGGTGAAGAAGGACTCCGACTTCACCGACCTGCTGCTGCGCGCCGTCACCGACACCCGCGACACCGACGGACTCGCCGACCTGGTCAGCGGCTTCGGCAACAAACTGGGCCGGCGCGCCGAACTCATCGCCGAACGCGACTTCACCGCCGGGTCCGTGGACCTGCTCGGCCGGATCGTCGAGGCCGCCGAGGCCCGCACCCGCGCGCGTGACATCCACACCGCAGCCGAACGGCGCACCCGCACCCTGGCACGGCGGCTGTCCGCCCGAGCGGTAAGGGAGCGGGTACGCGCCGCCGACCTCGCGCAGCGCGTCACCGCCGCCGCCTACTCCGTCACGCACTCCGAGGGCGCCCGCGAGCGCAGCGCGCTGATCGCCGCCGAACTCGCCTACCGCCACGCCTCCCTGGCCCTGGCCGCAGCAGAGAAGTCCGCCGCCGCGCAGAAGCGCGAACTGGCCGACGCCCGCACCCTCCACTCCGCCTGGCAGGCCGCCGAGGCCGCCCTGCGCCACCGCGCCGCCGCCGACCGCGTCTCCCGCGTCTCCGCCGCCATCCAGGAAGCCGAACGGGACGCTGCCCCCGCCCTCGCCGCCCGCGCCCGGGCCGCCGTGGACCTCGTACGGGCCCTGCACGCGGCGGCGGAGAGCGCCGAAGCCCTCGCCAACGAGGGTGAGGAGCGCTCCGCACAGCTCCAGGAGGCCGGCGAGACGGCCCACCGCGACGCGACCGCCGCCGCCACCGAGGCGCAGCGCGCCCGCAGCGAGGCCGGGCACCTGCGTCAGCGGCTCACCGAGGTCGAGCAGGAGACCGCCGAGGCCGTGCGCGCCGGCTGGCTCGACGACAGCGCGCCCGACGCCGACCCGGCCCGCGCCGCCCTGGCCGCCAGCGATGCCGAGAAGACGGCCGTCGCCGCCTGGGACGAGGCCCGCGAAGCCGCCCGCAAGAGCGCGGAACACGCGCGCGAAGCCGCCTCGGCCGAGGCCCGCGCGGAACTCACCGCGGCCCGCGCGGCCGATGCGACGGCGGCGGCCGAACGGGCCCACGGAGCGGAACGGCGCACCGCCGAGAGCCTGGCGGGCGAGCAGCGGCTCGCGGAGCTGCTGAGCCTGCCGGCCGCCGCGGCCGGGCGGCCCGGCGTACCGGGCCCGCGCACGGGCTCCGAGCACACCGCGGGCACGGGGAACACGGCCGTACCCGAGACGGACACGCGCGCCGACAGCGCCCGCCGCCTCGTCGAGGGCTCCCTGACCGCCGAAGAGCTGGACCGCTTCGCCGACGAACTGCGCGCACTCCTCGACGACGCCGTCTCCTCCGCCGAGCGGCACCTGTTCGAACTGCGCACGGCCGCGGCCGACGACTCCCGGATCCTGGGCGCCCTCGGCGACGGTGGCCTGCTGCCGCCCGGACCCGACGTCCTGGCCACCGTCGAGTTCCTCGGCGAGCACGGCATCCCGGCCCTGCCCGGCTGGCGTTACCTCGCCCAGGCCGTCGACCCCGCCGACCACGCGCGCGTGCTGGCCGCCCGGCCCGAACTCGTCGACGGCGTGATCATCACCGACCCGGACACGCACGCCCGGGCCCGTGCCGCCCTGGGCGACGCGGCGCTGCTGCCCCGCTCCGCCGTGGCCGTCGGCACCGCGGCGGCCCTGCTCGCGCCCACTCCGGCAGCGGACGCCACCACCGACGTCTTCCTGGTCCCGCCGAACCCGGCCATGCACGACGAGCACGCCGCCGACGAGGAACGGCAGGCACTGCGCGCCAGGGCGACCGAGCGGGACGAGGAGATCCGCCGCCTCGCCGCCCGGCTCGGCAAGGACCGCGAACTGGCGGCCCGCCTCGCCTCCTGGCGCACCGGCTGCCCCGCCGGACGGCTGGCCGAACTGGCCACGGGCGCCGAGGACGCCCGCACGTTCGCCGAGGAGGCCGAGGCCGAGCTGGCCGAGGCACGCGCCGTCCGCGCCCAGGCCGAGGAAGCCGCGGCCGAGGCCGCCCAGGTACGCGACGAACGGCAGGAGGGAGCACAGAAGGCCCGGCGCGCCGCCGACGCCCTCGCCGGGCTCGCCTTCCGGCTGCGCGAGCGCGCCGGCTGGCAGGCCAGACTGCGCGAACTCGCCGACGAGGCCGCTGAGTCGGAGGCCCGCGCCCAGACCTGCCTGGAGCGCGCCCGCGCCGCCGACGAGGACCGGCGCGCAGCCCAGCGCGCCGCCGACGACGCCCGCCGCACCGCCCGCGCGCTGCGCGCCGAGCGCTCCGAGATCGCCGGTGCCCCCGACGACGTACCCGAGGCCGACGGGGACGCGCCGAAGGCGTCCCTGCCCGCCCTGCGCGAGGCCTACCGCGCCGCCTCCCAGGTCTACGAGAAGGTCGGCGTCGGCGCCGACCTGCGCGCCGAACAGGCCCGCGCGGAGAGCGACGAGAGCGCCGCCCGCGCCGAACTGGACCGCCTCAGCAACAAGGTCCGCACCCGCGCGGAGCAGCTCCTCGAGTCCCCCGACGGCTCGGACGGCCCGTCCCGGCAGGCCGCCGCCGCGCGCGCGGAGGAGCTGGTGCAGCTCCTGGAAACCCGGATGTCCACCGCGAGCGAGCAGCTCGGCCGGCTGCGCGGCGAAACCGAACGGCTCGCACCCGAGGACGCCGAGACCCACACCGAGCTGCCCGAGGACCTCCTCCCGCGCGACGCCGAGCACGCCCAGGCGCTGCTGCGCACCGCCACCGCCGAACTCGCCGCCCGCACCGAGGCACTGGACCGGGCCCGCGAGGCGCACGGCGAGCTGCTGGACGCCCACCGCGCCGCCGAGGACGCCGCGGGCGGCTTCGACGAGATCGCCGCCATGCTCCGCGACCTGCTGCGCGAGCACACCGGCGACGAGGAGCAGGAGGAAGCCGAGCCGTACCCCGGCAGCCCGGAGGCGGCCCGCCAGGCGGCGGCCGAGGCCCGCAGGTCGCTGCGCGGCTGCGCCGCCGACCTGTCCGCCGCCGAAGGAGCCGTACGCGAGGCGAGCGACATCCTCGTCCGGCACGCCAACTCCACCCGCTACGAGCAGGTCCGCACGCCCGCCCGGCAGCAGATCCGCGAACTGCCCGCCTCCGCCCTGCCCGAGCACGCCCGGAAGTGGGCCGAGGCCTTCGCGCCCCGGCTGCGCGTCCTCACCGACGAGCTGGCCCAGCTGGAGCGCAACCGCGACTCGATCGTGGACCGGCTGCGCGGCCTCGTGGAGTCGGCGCTCGCCACGCTCCGCTCCGCCCAGCGCCTGTCCCGCCTGCCCGAAGGGCTCGGCGAGTGGTCGGGGCAGGAGTTCCTGCGCATCCGCTTCGAGGAACCCGACCAGGCCACCCTGACCGAACGCCTCGGCGAGGTCATCGACGACGCCACCCGCGCCGCCGTCAGGAAGAACTCGGACCTGCGCCGCGACGGCATGTCCCTGCTGCTGCGCGGCGTGGCCGCCGCCCTCCAGCCCAAGGGCGTCGCCGTGGAGATCCTCAAGCCGGACGCCGTGCTGCGGGCCGAACGCGTCCCCGTCGGGCAGATGGGCGACGTCTTCTCGGGCGGCCAGCTGCTCACCGCCGCGATCGCCCTGTACTGCACGATGGCGGCCCTGCGC
The DNA here is from genome assembly GCF_040641015.1 of Streptomyces sp. NPDC021356. NCBI lineage: Bacteria > Bacillati > Actinomycetota > Actinomycetes > Kitasatosporales > Streptomycetaceae > Streptomyces > Streptomyces sp. NPDC021356. Next base: position 65,369 of record NZ_JBFACU010000039.1, read on the forward strand.
TCGAACGACCGGGGCCGCGACAAGCACCGTCACGCGGGCACCCTGTTCCTGGACAACCCCATCGGCCGCGCCAACGCCACCTACCTGCTGGAACTCCAGCGGGCCGTCTCCGACGCGCTCGGTGTGCAGCTGCTCTACACCACCGGCCTGTTCGACACGACCGCGCTGGCGGAGTTCCCGCTGGTCATCCGGCTGCGCAACGACGCCGACCTCCGGGCCGGGCTGAAGTACATCAGCGTCGAGGAACACCTGCGGCCCGGGCTGCCCCAGCAGACCCCGGCAGGGGAGACGGTGCACAGCGAGATCACAGCCACCCGGATGTTCAAACGCCCGGCCTGACGGGCGGCCGCCGAGGGGCGACGGCCCGGCCCCTGCGGAAAGGGGGACCTGCCCCCGGCGGGACCGCTCCGGCCGGTGCCCGACAGGGCCTGGCTAGGGGTGTGACAGCCGCCCGGTGCCGCCGCCGCGGCGGCGTATGCGCTCCTGGGCGCGCTCGGTCGTCCGCTGCTCCCGCCGGGCCCGGCGCCGCTCGCGCCGCAGAGCGCGCGCCGTGCTGCTGGGGGCCGAGACGACCCCGTGGCGCTGGTTCCAGACCTGGCGGGTGACCCAGACGTCGAGCACCGCCCAAGTGGCCACGATCGTGCTCGCCACGCTGCTGATGACCATGGGGAAGGCCAGCCACGACCCGGCCAGGGTGCACAGGAACGCCACCACGGCCTGGATGAGCGTCACGGCGATGACCAGCACCGCCCGCACCGCCGCCTCGCGCACCGGATCCGGCAGCCTGCGCCGCCGCGCGGGCTCCTCCACCCACAGGGGTCTGCAGAGGGGCTGTTCAGCCGCTTCGCCCCGGTCCGCCGTGTACGCCCGTCCGCCCGCGCCCCACCGGCCGGCCCCGGCCTCCGGAATGTCGCGATCCGGTGCCCCCGGTGCCGTCCGACCAGGCGCCGTCAACTGGGCCGTACCGCTGTCGGCGACCTGCTCGCGCCGCCCCGCCGTCCCCATCAACTCGTCACTCCCCACCGCCGGCAGCCCGCTCGCCCCGGTGTCCGTAGAACCGGCTCCCCATTGGCTGCCCGGCTTGCGCTGTTTTACGCGGCACAGATGCGGGACGCGGCTACAGTGGCCGATTCCGCCTCCATGCCCCATGGAGTAGGACGAACGACACGTCGTGAAGATTCCCGGCAGACGCATGATCTCGGCCAACCGGCAGGCGCGGCCCACCAGTCAAGGGCGGCGCACGCTCCCCTGTTCCGGTCTGTCATCTCCCGCCATGCCCGGACAACTCGCCATCTCTCGCCCTCGGTGCGGGGGTTCGGGCCCCGGCCGCCCCTTCGAGATACCTGTGTGTCGGTAGTAGGCTCGCGCCGTTTGTTGACGTACATGTGTACCCCCGTGACTGCGGGGGTCGAGCTGGGGGAGGCCATGCGCTTTCGCGGGAAGTCCATCCGCAGGAAGATCGTGGCGCTCCTCCTCGTGCCGCTGCTGTCCCTGACCGCCATCTGGGCCTTCGCCACCGTGCTCACGGGACGGCAGGCAAGTGAGCTGTTCAACTCGTCCTCCGTGGTGGAGAAGATCGCCTACCCCACTGAGGACACCGTGCGCGTCCTGCAGCAGGAGCGCCGGCAGACCCTCGTCCACCTCGCCGATCCCCGCGCCGCGGACGCCCTCGCCGCACTGCGGCGCAGCCGTGCCGCCACCGACCGGGCCGTCGCCCAGCTCCGCCGCAACGCGAGCGACAGCGGCACCCGCGACGCGCTGGGCAGCGGCGGCGACGGACGGCTGACCGCGGTGCTCGACGCCCTGGACGGCATCGACTCCCTGCGCCGCAGCGTCGAGGACGGCACCGTCCGCCGCGCCCAGGCGCTCGACCTCTACAACCGCCTGGTCGACCCCTGTTACGGCCTGCTCGCCGGACTCCGCGTCGTCGACGACGTGGAACTGGACAAGCAGTACCGCGCCCTGGTCAACCTCTCCCGGGCCCGTGAACTCCTCTCCCGCGAGGACGCCCTGCTCGGCTCCTCCCTGGTCGTCGGCGTCCTCACCCCCGACGAGAGCCGCGACGTCGCCGCACTCGTCGCCCAGCGGTCCCTGCTGTACGACGTGAACCTGCCGCTGCTGCCCGCCGCCGAACGAAGCCGCTACCAGCGCTTCTGGGCGAACGCGGCCTCCGCCCCGCTGCGGGTGGCCGAGAAGGCCGCCGTCTCCACCCGGTCCGGCACGCCGCGCGGTGTGAGCGCGAAGGGCTGGGACGGCGCCGCCGCCAACGCGCTCGAAGACCTCGGCACCCTTGAGGACCGTGCCGAGGACCGCTTCCAGGACCGGGTCGGCCCGGTCGCCCTGAACGTCATCCTGCAGGCGGCCGTGGCCGGCATTCTCGGCCTGGTGGCCCTGCTGGTCTCCCTCTTCCTCTCCGTCCGCATCGGACGCGGGCTCATCCGCGACCTCAGGCAGCTCCGCCTGGAGGCCCACGAGGCCTCCGGCGTCCGTCTGCCGAGCGTGATGCGCCGCCTGTCGGCGGGCGAGCAGGTCGACGTGGAGACCGAGGCCCCGCGCCTCGAATACGACAAGAACGAGATCGGCGAGGTCGGCCAGGCACTCAACACCCTTCAGCGGGCCGCCGTCGAGGCCGCCGTGAAACAGGCCGAACTGCGCGCCGGCGTCTCCGAGGTCTTCGTCAACCTCGCCCGCCGCAGCCAGGTCCTGCTGCACAAGCAACTCACCCTCCTCGACACCATGGAACGCCGGACCGAGGACGCCGAGGAACTCGCCGACCTGTTCCGCCTCGACCACCTGACCACCCGGATGCGCCGCCACGCCGAGGGACTGGTGATCCTCTCCGGCGCGGCTCCGTCGCGGCAGTGGCGCAAACCCGTCCAGTTGATGGACGTCGTACGCGCCGCCGTCGCGGAGGTCGAGGACTACGAACGCGTCGAGGTCCGCCGGCTGCCCCGCGTCGCCCTCACCGGCCCTGCCGTCGCCGACCTCACCCACCTCGTCGCCGAACTCCTGGAGAACGCCACGGTGTTCTCCCCGCCGCACACTGCGGTCCAGGTCGTCGGCGAGCGCGTCGCCAACGGGTTCACCCTGGAGATCCACGACCGGGGCCTGGGCATGGCTGCCGAAACGCTGCTGGACGCCAACCTGCGGCTCGCCGAGACCCCCGAGTTCGAACTGTCGGACACCGACCGGCTCGGCCTGTTCGTGATCAGCCGGCTCGCCCAGCGGCAGAACGTCCGCGTCTCGCTCCAGCCGTCCCCGTACGGCGGCACCACCGCCGTGGTCTTCATCCCGGACGCGCTGCTGACCGAGGACGTCCCCGACACCAACGGTGTCGGCTTCCGTCTCGACCGGCCCGCCGCGAAGACCGAGCGGGAGGAGGGCCGCAGGAACGTTCTCTCCCAGACACCCGTGCACCTTCCCGGCCTGCCGGTCTCGCTGCTGGACGGGCCCGTGGAACTGGAGGCGCCGGTCGGCCTGGACGCCGTCGCCGAGTATGAGGAGTTCCCGGGTGCCCTCGGCGACGGGGACAGCGAACGCGGCGGACTGTTCCGGCCGCGCTCCCCGTCCCGGCCGCAGACGAACGAGACGGCCCCCCGCCACCCCGCCGGCCCCCGGCCGGGCACCGGCCCGCGCAGCGCATCCGGCCGCACCGCGGGCGACGGGGAAGCGGACGGCCCGGTACCGCTGACCCGGCGCAGGACGCCCAAGCTGGTCCGTTCCCACGGCCGCCCGGTCACCGAGGCGCGGACGCGGCGCGAGGACGCGGATCGGCAGGACGCCGCGCGGCCCGCGGGCCCGGCTGCCGAACCCGCCGAGCTGCCGACCCGACGGCGCGGCGAGGCACCGACGAGACGGAACACGGCCGAGACCGACCCGCGCGACGGACGAGGTGCTCCGCCGACGCCGCCGCCCGCGCGCGGGGACGAGGAGCAGCCCCCGGCCCTGCCGCAGCGCACGCGCAGGACCGCCCGCGCCGCCGGAGAGCCGGAAGGCACGGACGGCAGGGAAGGCAGGGAAGGCAGGGGGCGCGCGGACGATTTGGACGGCTCGGAAGGCACGGGAAGCACGGCAAGCCCAGGGAGCACGAAGCGGAGCGCAGCCCCAGGGCCCACGATGCCGGCCACGCCACCCACCGAGCCCGCCCCGGCGCCCACCGCCCCCGGCGACCGCGTCGGCGCGTCCCGCGAGCCGGCCCCCGACGCCAGGGCGCTGCCCCGCCGCGTCCGGCAGGCCAGCCTCGCCCCCCAGCTCAAGCAGACTCCCGAGCGGCGCCCCGGCGCCCGGGCCGAGCCGGGTGAACGGGACGCCGACGAAGTCCGCAGCCGCATGGCCTCGCTCCAGCGCGGCTGGCGGCGCGGCCGTGAGGAGAACGCCGAGGGCGACGACGCCCACGACGGCAGCACAGCACAAGGAACGACTAAGGGGGACGGTCGATGACCGCACCGAAGACGACCGGTCACACCACGGGCAAGAAGGAGCTGAACTGGCTCCTCGACGACCTCGTGGACCGGGTCGCGAGCATCCGCAAGGCCGTCGTGCTCTCCAGCGACGGTCTGGCGACCGGCGTGTCCAAGGACCTGACCCGGGAGGACAGCGAGCACCTGGCCGCCGTCGCCTCCGGCTTCCACAGCCTCGCCAAGGGCGTGGGCCGGCACTTCGAGGCCGGCAGCGTCCGGCAGACGCTCGTCGAACTGGACGACGCCTACCTGTTCGTGACCGCCGCCGGTGACGGCAGCTGCCTCGCCGTCCTGGCCGACGCCGACTCCGACATCGGGCAGGTCGCCTACGAGATGACGCTCCTGGTCAAGCGGGTCGGAGTGCATCTGGGCGCGGCCCCCCGCACCGATCTGCCCGCCGGCGGGTAGTGGGATGGTATGAACGGAGACGGTCAGGCAGGAAGCCACTGGTTCGACGACGAGGCCGGACCGGTGGTCCGCCCGTACGCCATGACGCGTGGCCGTACCAGCCACGCGGGCCAGCACCGCCTCGATCTGATCGCGGTCGTCGTCACCGAACCGCACGTGGACGATCCGGAGGCGGACCACTCGCTCTCCCCGGAGCACGTGGACATCGTCGAACTGTGCCGTGACACCCCGCAGTCGGTCGCCGAGCTGGCCGCGGAACTCGATCTGCCGATCGGTGTCGTGCGCGTCCTCATCGGGGACCTCGCGGACGAGGAGTACGTCCATGTGAGCCGGCCGGTGCCCCCGGCCGAGCTGCCGGACGAGAGCGTGCTGCGCGACGTGATCAGCGGACTGCGCGCTCTGTGAGCATCCCGGGCGGCGAAGCCGCGGGTCACCGCTGCCGCTGACCGACCCCCGGTGAGCAGAATCCGACCAGAAGCAGGAGAAGAAAAGGATGATCTTCGGGCGCTCCGAGCGCGGCAGGCCCCCGGTCGAGCCCCTCACGTTCAAGATCCTTGTGGCCGGCGGCTTCGGGGTGGGCAAGACGACCCTCGTCGGAGCGGTCAGCGAGATCCGGCCGCTGCGCACCGAGGAACTGCTCACCGAGGCGGGCCGCCCGGTCGACGACCTGAGCGGCGTGGAGGGCAAGCACACCACGACCGTGGCCATGGACTTCGGCCGCATCACGCTGCGCGAGGACCTGGTGCTGTACCTCTTCGGCACGCCGGGGCAGGAGCGGTTCTGGTTCATGTGGGACGAGCTGTCCGAGGGCGCGCTCGGCGCGGTCGTACTGGCCGACACACGCCGCCTGGAGGACTGCTTCGCGGCCGTCGACTACTTCGAACGGCGCTCCATCCCCTTCGTCGTCGGCGTCAACTGCTTCGAGGGCGCCGCCCGCTACCCGGCAAAGGCCGTACGCCAGGCCCTCGACCTCGACGAGGACGTGCCCGTGCTGCTGTGCGACGCCCGGGAGCGCGAGTCGGTCAAGGAGACCCTGATCGGCGTCGTCCAGCACGCGATGGCGTACACGGCCGCCCACCGCCGGACCGTCACCACGTGACCTGACCCGCTCCGGCCTCATCCGGTCTGTTCTGGCCTGACCCGGCCTCATCCGACCTGCCTACCTACCTGCCGTCCTGACCTTCCGGCCTTCTACTCCTCGCCGTCCTCCAGCCAACCGAAGCTCTTCTCCACCGCCTTGCGCCAGTTGTGGTACTCGCGGTCACGGACCGCGTCCTCCATGGCGGGCGTCCACTCGGCGTCCCTCTTCCAGTGCGACTTGAGTTCGTCCAGGTCGTTCCACACGCCCGTGGCGAGCCCGGCCGCGTAGGCGGCGCCCAGGCAGGTCGTCTCGGAGACCTGGGGACGGATCACCGGCACGCCGAGCACGTCCGCCTGGTGCTGCATGAGGAGGTTGTTCTTCGTCATCCCGCCGTCGACCTTGAGGGTCGTGAGGCGTACCCCGGAGTCCTGGTACATCGCGTCCACGACCTCGCGCGTCTGCCAGCTGGTCGCTTCCAGGACGGCACGCGCCAGATGGGCTTTGGTGACGTACCTGGTGAGTCCCGTGACCACGCCGCGTGCGTCCGAACGCCAGTACGGAGCGAACAGGCCGGAGAACGCCGGCACGATGTACGCGCCCCCGTTGTCCTCCACGCTGCCCGCCAGCGGCTCGATCTCGTCCGCCGTGCGGATGATGCCGAGCTGGTCGCGGAACCACTGCACCAGCGCGCCCGTGATCGCGATGGCCCCCTCCAGGCAGTAGACCGGCGCCTCGTCGCCGATCTTGTAACCCATGGTGGTCAGCAGACCGCTCTTGGACGGCACGGGCCGGGTGCCGGTGTTGAGCAGCAGGAAGCTGCCGGTGCCGTACGTGTTCTTGGCGTCGCCCATGTCGTAGCAGGCCTGGCCGAACACGGCCGCCTGCTGGTCGCCCAGGGCCGAGGCGACCGGCACCCCCGTCAACTGGCCCACGGCGGTTCCGTACACCTCTGAGGAGGACCGGATCTCCGGCAGGATGCCCTCTGGGACGTCCATGGCCGCCAGGATGGACGGCTCCCACCGGAGGGTCTCCAGGTTCATCAGCATCGTCCGGCCCGCGTTGGTGACGTCGGTGACGTGCTTGCCGCCGTCCGTGCCGCCGGTCAGGTTCCAGATGAGCCAGGAGTCGATCGTGCCGAAGGCGATCTCGCCGCGCTCGGCGCGGGCGCGCAGGCCGGGGACGTTGTCGAGCAGCCAGGCGGCCTTCGGGCCGGAGAAGTAACTGGCGAGCGGCAGACCGGTCTGCTCGCGGAACCGGTCCTGCCCCTCCGCGCCGCCCAGTTCGTTGCAGAGTGCCGCGGTGCGGGTGTCCTGCCACACGATCGCGTTGTGCACGGGCTTGCCGGTCGCGCGGTCCCACAGGACGGTCGTCTCGCGCTGGTTGGTGATGCCGAGCGCGCTGAGCTGCCCGGCGCGCAGCCCGGCCTTGGCCAGCGCTCCCGCGACCACAGCCTGCACCTTGGACCAGATCTCGGTGGCGTCGTGCTCCACCCAGCCCGGCTTGGGGAAGATCTGGCGGTGCTCGCGCTGATCCACTGCGACGATGGCGCCGTTGCGGTCGAAGACGATGCAACGGCTCGACGTGGTGCCCTGGTCGATTGCGGCCACGTACTTCTCGGCGTTGTCCGTCATGGCTACCCCTTGGTGGGAGGGTCGGAAGGCCACGTCGTGTCCGGGAACGGGGCTGCTGTGACTCCTGCCCCTGTCTTCTCACTCGTATCAGTTTGTCCCAGATCATGGGGAAACTGCTCGGGATGCAGAGGACCCCCGCCTACGCACGGGGAAGAACGCGCCGGAAGCCGGAAGCCGGAAGCCGGAAGCCGGAAGCCGGAAGCCGGAAGCCGGAAGCCGGAAGCCGGAGCCGGGGGGGGTGCCTCTATGTCTTTCGTCAAGCGAGGCGTGGGGTTCTGGGTTCGTAGAAGGTGCCGTCGCGGAGCATCGCGAACAGCACGTTGAT
>NZ_JBFACU010000040.1:0-15908 GCF_040641015.1 Streptomyces sp. NPDC021356
TTGGCACGCTGTTGAGTTCTCAAGGAACGGACGCTTCCTTCGTACTCACCCTCTCGGGCTTTCCTCCGGGCGCTTCCCTTCGGTCTTGCGTTTCCTACTCTATCAGACCGTTTTCTGATCCGATTTCCTCGGTGCTTTCCAGGTTCCCGCTCCGCTTTCGCTTCGCGTTTCCCTTTCCGGCGGTTCCGACTTTATCAGAAGTTCTGAGCCGGATTTTCCACCCCTCCGGGAGCGTCCCCCGGTACGCACGAGGCGACCGGGTTCCCGTCCTGGCGGAGCCGTAAACGTACTGGAGCGGGGCGCCTCGATGCAAATCGAGGCGCCCCGCCACCAGTTCACACGTACGAGCTGCCGTAGGACAGTCGTACGGTCCGTCAGACCTCCACGACGACCGGCAGGATCATCGGCCGGCGTCGGTAGGTGTCCGAGACCCACTTGCCCAGCGTGCGGCGGATGAGCTGCTGCAGCTGGTGGGAGTCGGCGATCCCCTCCTGGGCCGACTTCTCCAGGACCTCCGCGATCTTCGGGACGACGGCGCCGAAGGCGGAGTCGTCGATGCCCGAGCCGCGTGCCTGGAGGTGCGGGCCGCCGGTGACCTTGCCGGTGGTGGAGTCGACCACCACGAAGACCGAGATGATGCCCTCGTCCCCGAGGATCTTGCGGTCCTTCAGAGCGGGCTCGCCCACGTCGCCGACGGAGAGACCGTCGACGTAGACGTAGCCGGCCTGGACCTTGCCGGAGATCTTGGCCTTGCCCTCGACGAGGTCGACGGTCACGCCGTCCTCGGCGATGACGATCCGGTCGTGCGGGACGCCGGTCATCGCGCCCAGCTCGGCGTTGGCGCGCAGGTGGCGCCATTCGCCGTGCACCGGCAGCAGGTTCCTGGGACGGCAGATGTTGTAGAAGTACAGCAGTTCGCCGGCCGAGGCGTGGCCCGAGACGTGCACCTTGGCGTTGCCCTTGTGCACGACGTTGGCGCCCCAGCGGGTCAGGCCGTTGATGACCCGGTACACCGCGTTCTCGTTGCCCGGGATCAGCGACGACGCCAGGATCACCGTGTCACCCTCGACGATGCGGATCTGGTGGTCCCGGTTGGCCATGCGGGACAGGGCCGCCATCGGTTCGCCCTGGGAGCCCGTGCAGACCAGGACCACCTCGTGGTCGGGCAGGTCGTCGAGCGTGCGGACGTCCACCACCAGGCCCGGCGGGACCTTGAGGTAGCCGAGGTCGCGTGCGATGCCCATGTTGCGGACCATCGAGCGGCCGACGAAGGCCACGCGGCGGCCGTACTCGTGGGCGGCGTCCAGGATCTGCTGGATGCGGTGGACGTGGCTGGCGAAGCTCGCCACGATGATCCGCTTGTCGGCGCCGGCGAAGACCTGGCGCAGCACGCCGGAGATGTCCCGCTCGGGGGGGACGAATCCCGGCACCTCGGCGTTGGTGGAGTCCGCGAGGAGGAGGTCGATGCCCTCTTCGCTCAGCCGTGCGAACGCATGCAGGTCGGTGAGCCTGCGGTCCAGCGGGAGCTGGTCCATCTTGAAGTCGCCGGTGTGGACCACCATGCCGGCGGGCGTGCGGATGGCGACGGCCAGGGCGTCCGGGATGGAGTGGTTGACCGCGACGAACTCGCAGTCGAAGGGACCGATGCGCTCCCGGTTCCCCTCCACGACCTCCAGGGTGTACGGGCGGATGCGGTGCTCCTGGAGCTTGGCCTCGATGAGCGCGAGGGTCAGCTTGGAGCCGATCAGCGGGATGTCCGGCTTCTCCCGCAGGAGGTAGGGGACACCGCCGATGTGGTCCTCGTGGCCGTGCGTGAGGACGATGCCCTCGATGTCGTCGAGGCGGTCCCGGATGGACGAGAAGTCCGGCAGGATCAGGTCGATTCCGGGCTGCTCCTCCTCGGGGAAGAGCACTCCGCAGTCGACGATCAGCAGGCGTCCGCCGTACTCGAAGACCGTCATGTTGCGGCCGATCTCTCCGAGACCGCCGAGCGGGGTGACGCGGAGGCCTCCGTCGGCGAGCGGCGGGGGCGGCGCGAGTTCAGGATGCGGATGACTCAAAAGACCCTCCTCACCACACGCGCCACGTACCGGTGGGCACGTGGCGCGCGTGACGTTCGTGCAGAAGCAGTTGTCGTTGTCGGTGCAGGCACCGGTGGCCTGCGGTTTCGGTGCTTGTTCAGTTGTGGTGCCCGGTTCCCGGGTGTGGTTCCGGGTGGAGCCGGGCGGTGCGAGGGATCTCGCGAAGTCTCGTTGTCAGAGCTGTACCCCGCCGGCGGCAAGATCGATCTTGAGCTGTTCGGTCTCCTCGGGCGCCAGCTCCACCATGGGCAGCCGCAGCGGTCCGCCCGGCAGTCCCTGGAGGGCGAGCGCGGCCTTGGTGGTCATCACGCCCTGGGTGCGGAACATGCCGGTGTAGACGGGCAGCAGCTTCTGGTGGATCTCAGTCGCCTTCTGGACGTCACCGGAGGTGTACGCCTCGATGAGGGCGCGCAGGTCGGGGGTGACGAGGTGGCCGACGACCGAGACGAAGCCGACCGCGCCGACGGAGAGCAGCGGCAGGTTCAGCATGTCGTCACCGGAGTACCAGGCGAGACCTGAGCGGGCGATGGCCCAGCTCGCGCGGCCGAGGTCGCCCTTGGCGTCCTTGTTGGCGACGATCCTCGGGTGCTCGGCGAGGCGGACGATCGTCTCCGTGTTGATCGGGACGCCGCTGCGGCCGGGGATGTCGTACAGCATGACGGGCAGGCCGGTCGCGTCGGCGATGGCCTTGAAGTGCCGGTACAGGCCCTCCTGGGGGGGCTTGTTGTAGTACGGCGTGACGGTCAGCAGGCCGTGCGCGCCGGCCTGCTCGGCGGCGCGGGCCAGTTCGATGCTGTGGTGGGTGTCGTTGGTGCCGACGCCGGCCACCACGTGCGCCCGGTCTCCGACGGCCGCCACGACCGCGCGTACCAGCTCCGTTTTCTCCGCATCGCTGGTGGTGGGGGACTCGCCCGTGGTGCCGTTGACGACCAGGCCGTCGTTGCCTGCGTCCACCAGGTGGGCGGCGAGCCGCTGCGCGCCGTCGAGGTCGAGTGCGCCGTCCGCCGTGAAGGGCGTGACCATGGCGGTGAGGACCCGCCCGAAGGGGGTCTGCGGAGTCGAGGTCGGAGCCATGGGTAACACGCTACTCGCTGCTCAAGGCGGGGTCTGCCCTCGGGGCGGGCGACAACTCGGGACAAAGGTGGAGCCCGGCACTGCCTGCTCGGGGGTTCAAGCAGTGCCGGGTCCGTTCGATCAGGCTAGATAACTTCCAGAAATGCCGCAATACGGACACTTCGCAAGGCTGATCCGTACATCTGTCCCTGGCGCCGCCCCGCGGAAAGAGGGGGGCGCGCATACCCGGTACGGGCTACGGGGCGACCCGGCCGTTGGCGTTGAAGGCGGCGTACGTCAGGGGCATGAGCTTCGCCCACTCGGCCTCCATCCGCTCACCGACCATCTCGATCTCCCGCTGCGGGAAGGACGGCACCTTGGCCAGCTCGTGCTGGGTGCGAAGGCCGAGGAAGTGCATCAGCGAGCGGGCGTTGCACGTGGCGTACATCGAGGAGAACAGGCCCACCGGAAGCACGGCGCGGGCGACCTCGCGGGCCACGCCGGCGGCCAGCATCTCCTGGTAGGCCTCGTACGCCTCGCGGTAGGTGTCCTCCATCACCCGGCCCACGAGTTCCTGCTGGGCCTGTGTTCCCTCGACGAACTCATACTTGCCGGGCCGACCCTGCTGGACGAGCTTGCGCGCCTCGTCGGGGACGTAGAACACCGGCTGAAGCGTCCGGTACCGCCCGGACTCCTCGTTGTAGGAGTTGTGCACGACGATGCCGTCGGCGAGGAAGTTGTGCCAGGGGCCTTCCACGGAGAGGTCGTAGGTCATCTCCTCCCCCGCTTCCTCGATGGCGACGATCTCGTCCGGGACGGCCGTGGCGATCTTGCCGCCGCGCCGTGCCAGGGCCTGCTCCTCGGCGCTCTTGGCCGCATGGCAGGCCTCGCAGGTCGGAGCGAGGTTCTTCTCGTCGAGAGCCCGGCTCAGGTCGGCAGCCACCGGGACGATGTGATCGAGGGCGAGCTCGGCTCGGGGAAACGTCTGCGCACAGAGGTGGCACGTGTCGGAATCCTTGATCAACCGCTGCCGCTGCATGGCGGTCCACACACCGATGCCGCGCCGCAGGCTGGGCGGAACGAGCGCCTGCGAGGGACGCGGGGCCGTACCGGCGGCCATGACGGCGTCACCGACCGCGAGCTCGCCCGCCTTGCACCAGCCCTGCGGGGTGAACACGGCGTGGTCGACGGTGCACCGCAGGCTCCTGCCGGACGCCGTGGTCAGCTTGATCAGCGGCTTCACGCCGGACTGGATGACGTCCACGATTCTGGCACGCTGGGCGAGCAGGGTCTCCTCGTCGTAGCAGCGCACATGGTCACGGCGGACGGACTCCAGCTTGCGCAGTCGCGTGCTCGGGTGCAGCTCACGGAACTCGGCGACCGCGGACTCGGCCGCCTCGCGGTTCGCGTACAGGCCCAGGTAGTGGTTGGTTTCACCGCGGCGGACCTGCGCCGTCCACTTGCCGGCCCGGCTGTTCCAGGTCACGCCGCCCGCGGAGTGCGGGAGCCGGTCCTCGACGCCCAGGTGCCAGAGCTTGTAGAGCTCCGAGATGCTGCGCCGGCGCAGGTTGCCCGCCTCGCTCTCCAGCGTGATCTCCGTGTCCCCGGCGAGGCACCAGCCCACGCGGTGCCGCATGAACTCGCGGAAGACGAAGATCGGGGCGCTGATGAGGAAGGTCATCGAGTTGTGCTCGAAGGGACTGCCGTGCCGGTCCCGCATCAGGTAGTTGATCAGGCCCCTGGAGCGCTCCGGGTCCTTGTCCAGCTCGTCCAGGGACTGCTCGCCGATGGTCGAGACGCGAGCCGCGAAGAGCACGTCGTTGTCCGACGCGGTGTGCTTCACCAGCTCGACGTGAACATCGCTGCGGAAGCTGGGCAACAGGTCGTCGGCGGGGGTGTCGGTCACGGTGCGGGGGGTCCCTTCCTTCACGTCTGACGGGCGGCGCCCACTCTACGTGGGCGGCCACCGCCTCCCCCGTCCGCACTCGCCCCGGTCAATTTCCGGAAATGGGCACCTTTCGGGACACTCATGCGTCTGTATGTGTGAGACACACCCGTTCGACCCCGAACTTCCCCACCTGGACCGTCCCCGAAGGGAGCCGTACCCGCGATGTTCCGTCGGCGTGAGCCCGTCCCGTTCGCCTTCGTCGCCGAGGCCGACCGCTTCCGCAGCAATGTCACTCCCCCGCCCCGGCGGCGGGCGTCGGCGGCCCAGATAACCGGGCGCTGTCTGCTGGGCCTCACCATCGTCGCGGGGCTCGTGGGTTCCCTGATCCTGGGGATGCCCGCACTGGCGATCACGCACTCCCCCACCCAGACCCAGCAGGCCTCGCACGGGCACTGACGAAGGGCGTCGACGCAGGAGGGACTGAGGGGCCCGGCCGCCGCCCCGGCCACTCCCCTGGCCCCCGCGGGTGGTGAGCGGGAACACAGCCGGATAGCCTCACCGGGCACAGCCCATGCGTGGATTGAGTGAGGACCCGCCGTGCCCCTGCCCTTCCTGACGGCCGACCGCGCCTTCGACGCAGCGGACGATGTCGCGCTGCCGTTCGACGACCGCGAGCGCTGGCGGCGCCCGTACCGACCCGGCCCCTGGCGGGTGGGCGTGGCCGCGCTGGTGCTGCTCGTCGCCTCCTTCGTGATGCTGTCGGCGGTCGTGATCGCGTTGAGCGGCGATGTGTCCGCGGGCGCCGCCTGTCTCGGCGTGGGAGTCGTCGTGATCGCCGTGGCGCTGCGGCTGCTGCGCATGGGTGTGTGGGTCAGTGCGCGCGGGCTGCGCCACACCGGCTTCCTGATCACCCGTACGACGCCGTGGGCGCAGATCGTCAGCGTGCGTACGGTGCAGCAGCCGGTGCGCTGGCTCGGGCTGCCGCGGACCGTGCAGGGCCAGGCGCTGCTGCTCGGGCGCAGGGGGCGCCCCCAGGAGAGCGTGCCGCCCCTGCTGACCACGCACGGCGCCGACTTCCTGGGCCGTGTGACCGCGTTCGACCGGGCGGCGGACACGGTGGAGGCGTGGGCGGACGAGTACGGGACCCGCTGAGCGGGGCCGGACACCCGGCCCCGTTGATCCGGACAGCGCTCCGGGCGTGTGCGTCCTGGAGCGCGTAGCGCCGACAGTCCGTAGGAGCGGCATCGCTTGGGGGCGGCCCCCGTAGTTCCCGCGCCCCGGGGCTACGACCGTACGGCGGCGAGCGCGGCGCTCAGGCCACGGGGACGGGCCTGCCGTCGTGCAGGGCGATCGCGCGCTGCATCGCCTTGCGGGCGCGGGGGGTGTCGCGGGCGTCGTGGTAGGCCACGGCGAGGCGGAACCAGGAACGCCAGTCGCCGGGGGCGGCCTCCGTCTCGGCCTTGCGCAGGGCGAAGACCGCGTCGGCCGAGTCGCGGTCGATGCGCCCGCTGGGCGTGCGCTCGAGTTCGTCGACGGGCAGGCCGCCCTCGGCGTCGAGTTCCGCGGCGAGGGCGTTGGCCCGGCGGACGAACTGGGTGTTCTTCCACAGGAACCACAGGCCGATCACCGGCAGGATCAGCACGGCCACCCCGAAGGTGACCGTCACGAACGTGCCGGACTCGATGAGCAGGACGCCGCGGCTGCCGACCAGGACGAAGTAGAAGACCAGGACGGCGGCCGTGACGAGGTAGGTGATCTTCGCGCGCATGGGGATCGGGCTCAGTTCAGGTCGAGGAAGTGCTCCAGGCCGAAGGTCAGGCCCGGAGTGGTCACCACGCGGCGGGCGCCGAGCAGGATGCCCGGCATGAAGCTGCTGTGGTGGAGCGAGTCGTGGCGGATGGTGAGCGTCTCGCCCTCGGCGCCCAGCAGGACCTCCTGGTGGGCGAGGAGGCCGCGCAGGCGCACGGCGTGCACGGGGACGCCGTCGACGTCGGCGCCGCGGGCGCCGTCCAGCGCGGTCGCGGTGGCGTCCGGTGCCGGGGCCGTGCCGGCCTTGGCGCGGGCCTCGGCGATGAGCTGGGCGGTGCGCGTGGCCGTGCCGCTGGGGGCGTCGACCTTGTTGGGGTGGTGCAGCTCGACGACCTCGACGGACTCGAACCAGGGGGCGGCGAGCTGCGCGAACTTCATGGTGAGGACGGCGCCGATGGAGAAGTTCGGGGCGATGAGCACGCCGGTCTCCGGGGACCGGTCGAGCCGGTCCCTCAGCTGCGCGAGGCGGTCGTCGGTCCAGCCGGTGGTGCCGACCACGGCGTGGATGCCGTGGCGTACGCAGAAGTCGA
This sequence comes from Streptomyces sp. NPDC021356, assembly GCF_040641015.1. Taxonomy (NCBI): domain Bacteria; kingdom Bacillati; phylum Actinomycetota; class Actinomycetes; order Kitasatosporales; family Streptomycetaceae; genus Streptomyces; species Streptomyces sp. NPDC021356. The sequence continues at coordinate 7,362 of NZ_JBFACU010000040.1, forward strand.
GGTTGTCCATGACCGAGTCCGGGGTGGTCAGCTCGACGGCGACCTGGGCCCCGTTCTCGACGAGGGTCTCCAGCCGGTCGCCCCGGCCGAGGGCGGCGACCAGCTCCATGTCCTCGGCGGCCTCGACGGCCCGTACGGCCTCGGAACCGATGCGGCCCTTGGCACCGAGGACCGCCACGCGCAGCTTGCTCATCTCTTGCTTCCTTTGACCGGAGGGGGTGGGCGACCGAGGGGTCAGGCCACCGCGTCGTGCAGACGGGCGGCCTGCTTGTCCTTCAGCGGGCCGATGACCGACAGCGACGGGCGCTGTCCCAGGATGTTCCGCGCGACCTCGCGGACCTCGTCCGGGGTCACCGCGGCCATGCGGGCCAGCATGTCGTCGACGGAGATCTGCTCGCCCCAGCACAGCTCGCTCTTGCCGATGCGGTTCATCAGCGCGCCCGTGTCCTCCAGGCCGAGGACGGTCGAGCCCTGGAGCTGGCCGATGGCGCGGCCGATCTCGTCGTCGGACAGGCCGTGCTCGGCGACGTGGTCGAGTTCGTCGCGGCAGATCCGCAGCACGTCGTGCACCTGGCTGGGCCGGCAGCCGGCGTAGACGCCGAAGAGGCCGCAGTCGGCGAAGCCCGAGGTGTAGGAGTACACGCTGTAGGCCAGGCCGCGCTTCTCGCGGACCTCCTGGAACAGGCGGGAGGACATGCCGCCGCCGAGGGCGGTGTTGAGGACGCCGAGGGCCCAGCGGCGGTCGTCGGTGCGGGCCAGGCCGGGCATGCCGAGGACGACGTGGGCCTGTTCCGTCTTCCTGTTCTGCAGTTCGACACGGCCGGTGGGGCGCAGGCCGCGGCGGCCGTCGCGCGGGGCGACGGGGACGGCCGCGGCGTTCCCGAGGGCGCCGGCCTTCTCGAAGGCGGCGCGGACCTGGCGTACGACCTTGGCGTGATCGATGTTGCCTGCGCAGGCGACGACGAGGTGGGTCGGGTCGTAGTGCTTCTTGTAGAAGCGGCGGATGCGGTCGGCGGTGAGCGCGTTGACGGTGTCGACGGTGCCGAGGACCGGGCGGCCCAGCGGTTTGTCGCCGAACATGGTGTGCGCGAACAGGTCGTGCACGCAGTCGCCGGGGTCGTCCTCGGTCATGGCGATCTCTTCGAGGATCGCGCCGCGCTCGACGTCGACGTCCTCCTCGCGGATCAGCGAGCCGGTGAGCATGTCGCAGACCACGTCGATGGCGAGCGGCAGGTCGGTGTCGAGCACGCGTGCGTAGTAGCACGTGTACTCCTTGGCCGTGAACGCGTTCATCTCGCCGCCGACGGCGTCGAGGGCGGCGGAGATGTCCAGGGCGGAGCGGCGCTCGGTGCCCTTGAAGAGCAGGTGCTCCAGGTAGTGCGTGGCACCGCCCAGCGAGCGGGTCTCGTCGCGGGAGCCGACGTGCGCCCAGATGCCGAAGGTGGCCGAGCGCACGGAGGGCAGGGTCTCGGTGACGATGCGCAGGCCGCCGGGGAGGGTGGTGCGGCGCACGGTGCCGATGCCGTTCGTGCCCTTGATCAGGGTTTGGGTACGGGCGACGGCCCGCGCCTCCGAGGAGGTGCGGGCCGTCGCCTTCAAGCCACGGGACGTCACTTGGCGGCGTCGTCCTTCTGCTCTGACCCCGCGGCGGAGCCGCTGTCGGACGCCGTCTCCTCGCCCTCGATCACGGGGACCAGGGAGAGCTTGCCGCGGGAGTCGATCTCGGCGATCTCGACCTGGACCTTCTGGCCCACGCCGAGCACGTCCTCGACGTTCTCCACGCGCTTGCCGCCGGCGAGCTTGCGGATCTGCGAGATGTGCAGCAGACCGTCCTTGCCGGGCAGCAGGGAGACGAACGCGCCGAAGGTCGTCGTCTTCACGACCGTACCCAGGTAGCGCTCGCCGACCTCGGGCATCGTCGGGTTGGCGATGCTGTTGATCGTGGTGCGGGCGGCCTCGGCGGCCGGACCGTCGGCGGCACCGATGTAGATGGTGCCGTCGTCCTCGATGGTGATCTCGGCGCCGGTGTCCTCCTGGATCTGGTTGATCATCTTGCCCTTGGGGCCGATGACCTCGCCGATCTTGTCGACCGGGATCTTCACGGTGATGATCCGCGGCGCGTTCGGGGACATCTCGTCCGGGGTGTCGATCGCTTCCATCATCACGTCGAGGATGTGGAGGCGGGCGTCACGGGCCTGCTTGAGGGCGGCGGCCAGGACGGAGGCGGGGATGCCGTCCAGCTTGGTGTCGAGCTGGAGGGCGGTGACGAACTCCTTGGTGCCGGCGACCTTGAAGTCCATGTCGCCGAAGGCGTCCTCCGCACCGAGGATGTCGGTGAGGGTGACGTAGTGCGTCTCGCCGTCGATCTCCTGGGAGATCAGGCCCATGGCGATACCGGCGACCGGGGCCTTCAGCGGCACACCGGCGTTCAGCAGCGACATGGTGGAGGCGCAGACCGAGCCCATCGACGTCGAGCCGTTGGAGCCGAGGGCCTCGGACACCTGGCGGATCGCGTAGGGGAACTCCTCGCGCGTGGGCAGCACCGGCACGAGCGCGCGCTCGGCGAGGGCGCCGTGGCCGATCTCGCGGCGCTTGGGGGAGCCGACACGGCCGGTCTCACCGGTGGAGTACGGCGGGAAGTTGTAGTTGTGCATGTAGCGCTTGCGGGTCACCGGGGAGAGGGTGTCCAGCTGCTGCTCCATGCGGAGCATGTTCAGGGTGGTGACGCCCAGGATCTGGGTCTCGCCACGCTCGAACAGGGCCGAGCCGTGCACCCGCGGGATGGCCTCGACCTCGGCGGCGAGCGTACGGATGTCCGTGACGCCGCGGCCGTCGATGCGCTTCTTCTCCTTGATGACGCGCTCGCGGACCAGGGTCTTGGTCAGCGCGCGGTACGCGGCGGAGATCTCCTTCTCGCGGCCCTCGAACTCGGGCAGCAGCTTCTCGGCGGCCAGGCCCTTGACGCGGTCCAGCTCGGCCTCGCGCTCCTGCTTGCCGGCGATGGTGAGCGCCTGGGCCAGCTCGGGGCGGACCGCGGCGGTCAGCGCCTCCAGGATGTCGCCCTGGTAGTCGAGGAAGATCGGGAACTCGCCGGTGGGCTTGGCGGCCTTCGCGGCGAGGTCCGACTGGGCCTTGCACAGCACCTTGATGAAGGGCTTCGCGGCCTCGAGACCGGCGGCGACGACCTCCTCGGTGGGGGCCTCGACACCGCCCTTGACCAGCTGGATGGTCTTCTCGGTGGCCTCGGCCTCGACCATCATGATCGCGACGTCGCCGTCCTCCAGGACACGGCCGGCGACGACCATGTCGAAGACGGCGTCCTCCAGCTCGCTGTGGGTCGGGAAGGCGACCCACTGGCCGTTGATCAGCGCGACGCGGACGCCGCCGATCGGGCCGGAGAAGGGCAGGCCGGCCAGCTGCGTGGAGGCGGAGGCGGCGTTGATGGCGACCACGTCGTACAGGTGGTCGGGGTTGAGCGCCATGACCGTGCAGACGACCTGGATCTCGTTGCGCAGGCCCTTCTTGAAGGACGGGCGCAGCGGGCGGTCGATCAGGCGGCAGGTGAGGATGGCGTCCTCGGAGGGGCGGCCCTCACGGCGGAAGAAGGAACCGGGGATCTTCCCGGCCGCGTACATGCGCTCCTCGACGTCCACCGTCAGGGGGAAGAAGTCGAGCTGGTCCTTGGGGTTCTTGGAGGCGGTGGTGGCCGACAGCACCATGGTGTCGTCGTCCAGGTACGCCACGGCGGAACCGGCGGCCTGCTTGGCCAGGCGGCCCGTCTCGAAGCGGATCGTGCGGGTGCCGAAGGAGCCGTTGTCGATGACGGCCTCGGCGTAGTGGGTCTCGTTCTCCACCAGCGTTTTCTCCGTTACTTGTCGTCTTTCGTCCCGCCTCGCCCGTGTGGCGGGGGGACGGTGGCGGAGAAGCGCTCCGTCTGGTGCGGGCCGGTCTTCGATCGAAGCACCCGGGGCTCACATCGCCCGGGGGCCACTACCGAGGACCGGCGGCGGCGAGGTGCGCTCCTCCTCGTTGTCGTTCTCGTTGTCTGTTCGTACTGGTGCGGACGGTTCCGTACGGCGCTCACGTCCTGCGCTTCCGTACTGTTCCGTGCCGCGTTCCGTACGCCTTCCGGACGCGTTCCGTACCGCGTTCGGTGCCGTACGTCCTGCGTCGTGCTACCACACTACAAAGCGTGAGTGACACTCCGCACGTTTCCGCACGTACGGCAAAGGGAGCGGCCCCCGATCCTGACCGGGAACCGCTCCCTTCACGGCGTCCTACTTGGCGCCCGCCGCACCACGGCGGATGCCGAGGCGGTCGACCAGGGCACGGAAGCGCTGGATGTCCTTCTTCGCCAGGTACTGCAGCAGGCGACGGCGCTGACCGACCAGGATCAGCAGGCCACGACGGGAGTGGTGGTCGTGCTTGTGGGTCTTGAGGTGCTCGGTCAGGTCGGAGATCCGACGGGAGAGCAGCGCGACCTGGACCTCGGGGGAGCCGGTGTCACCCTCCTTGGTACCGAACTCGCCGATGATCTGCTTCTTCGTAGCGGCGTCGAGCGACACGCGTACTCCTCATGGTCTGTGAATGGCCACCGAGTGCCCCGGTCTGTGTCTCCGGGGAGCTTCCGTTACTCGGGAGGCGGGGTCCGCTGGGCGCGATCTCCAGGGCCTGCAGGGTTGCCTGCGACGGCGCCGGGGGTGCGTACACAAACGGCCGTCACCCAGGTTACCAGGCGGTGGAGGCCGTCCTTCCCCGGGTTTCCCGCCCGCCCCGCGACGCGTGTCCCGGCCACTAGGGTGAGCACTGGCACCGTAGAGCTACGTCGGGAAGGGGTCGCTGCGAGATGGCGGAGACGGAAGCGGAGATCAAGGCACGCAAGGAGCGCGAGCGCGACGAACTGTACGCGCTCGACATCTCGGGCGTGGAGTGGCACTGCGCACCGGGCACGGAGGAACACGAGGAGCGCGTCGAGATCGCCTACCTTCCCGACGGCGCCGTGGCCATGCGGTCCTCCCTCGACCACGACACGGTGCTGCGCTACACGGAGGCGGAGTGGCGGGCGTTCGTGCTGGGCGCGCGGGACGGGGAGTTCGACCTGGAGCCGGCGGAGCACAACGGGGGGCTCGACGTGTAGCGGGATGCGTGCGGTGAGCCGGGTTCGGTGAGCCGGATGTGGTGAGGGGCGGCACATGGGTGCCGCCCCTTTCGGGTGGAGGTGGCGCAGGTCAGTGCTTCAGTCCCGCGCTCCCGAAGCCGACGGCCACCAGCACCGCGTCCTTGGGCGAGTCGTCGTCACGGACCAGTTCACGCGGCCCGAAGAAGATGTTCCCCTCCTCCGCGAGGATGTCCGTCCGCTCGGGATCGCTGAGCTCGCCCTCGTGGTCCTGGGGAAGCTCGAAGAACAGCAGCGGAGTCTCCTTGTCGGTGCGCGGGTTCCAGCTGACCAGGCCCGCCAGACCTACGGCACCGGCGCCCTCACGGTAGATGAGCAGGTCGTCGCCGCTCATCCGGAGGGGATAGACCTTCTGCAGGTCGCGGCCGTCGAACTTGCCCCCGGTCTTCCCCGTCTTCAGGTCGAACGCCACGATCCAGTCGCCGGGCTGGCCGTTGGCGATGTTCTCCTTGCTCGACACGTAGGCCTGGGTGGGCCCCACCACGATGCCGTCGCAGTTCTCCACCACGCCGAAGAAGATCTTGCCGTAGTACCGGTCGCCGCACTTGGCGTCGTACCCCTTCAGGGGGACGGTGGCCGCGTGCCTGCCCTGGTCGTCGAGGGTGATCAGATCGGTCACCTGGGTGTCACCGGCCGCGACGGCGAGGACGGGCGGATCCGAGGAGGGCAGGTAGACCCTGCTCACACCGCGGGTGAGCCTGTACGTCCACAGGTTCTTGCCGGTGCGCGGATCGAGCTTCTGCACCTTGTACGTGGTGTCGGGTGCCTGGCCGCAGGCGGCGAGCGCGAGCAGTGCCCGGCCACCGGCGAAGCCCTGGTCCGCGCACTGGGCCGTGGTCGTGGTGTTCCACAGCTGCTTGCCGCTCTTCATGTCGTACGCCACCGAGCCGTGCCCCCAGGCGACCGCGACCACGCCCTTCGTCAGGGTCAGGTCGGTGTTGGTGACATAGGCGAAGTCAGCCGCCGGCATCTTCTTCTGCCACAGCTTGCGGCCGGTGTCCAGGTCGAAGAACACCACCTGGTCGCAGACGCCGTTGCCCGGGTCGGTGGCGCTCTTGGGCGGCTGGATGACGACCGCGGTGCGTCCGTCGGCGGTGACGTGCCGGCTGGTGGCGCAGATGTGACCGCCGAGGTCGAGTGTCCAGACCTTCTCGTCGTAGTGCGGCTCGATCCGGTAGCCCTCGACATGGTCGGCGATGCCCCTGGCGAAGATCTTCGCGGTGGCCCAGGAACCGGGCGCGTAGAGCGGGTTGCCGTCCGTGTGCTTCTCGAGGTGCTCCACGCTGTGCTCGACCACCTCCCGGCCCTCCGGCGAGCGGGGAGCCTTCTCGACCGTGCTGCGGATCTCGTCGGGCTGCTGAGCGCCGGCGGCCACCTTGCCGTCGGCCGGTGCCCCGTCGTCCCCCGCGGACGACAGGAACAGGCCGCCGGCACAGAGGGCGATCACCAGGACGCCGCCCGCGAGGCCCCCGAGGATTCTGTTGCGGCGGCGTCTGCGGGCCTGGTCGGCCGCGAGAGCGGACTGGGTGTACGCGGAGGGGGGTGGGCCGAAGCTCACGGTGTGGGTCTGCCTCTCGTCGGCGGGCACCGAGCGGCCGGCCCGTCGAGGGACCGCCCGCTCGGTGCGGTTCAGCGCGCGTCCGCGACCGGCCGTGGCCGGTCGGCGCGTGTCCTCGCATCAGTTCTTGACATCACGGGTCGGCATCAGAGCCTGGCATCAGTGCTTCGCATCAGTGCTTGAGATCGGTGCCCGACGTCAGGACTTGGCGGCGTTGCCCCCGATTCCCAGGGCCAGCCAGGTCCACTCCTTGCCCTGCTTCCCGGACGGGCCGTTCGCGGAGTGGCTACCGAAGAACAGACGTCCGTTCTGCACGACGACATCGCTAGCGTCCAGAACGGTGAATTTCTCCGCCTCGCTCGCCACGCCGAAGTAGAAGTACGGGGTCTCCGTGCCCGTCCGCGGATCCAGGCTGACGAGGGCCGAGGGCGAGATGTGGTCCTCGCTCAGGCGCAGGGCGAGGAGCTGGTCGCCGCTCATGCGGATCGGGTACAGCAGCGCGTCGGGGCCCGACTCGAACTTCCTGACCGAGGCGCCGCTCGCCAGGTCGAACCCGATGACCCAGTTGGAGTTGTGAGCCCCGCCCTCGTCCTTGGCGCGCACGAAGACCTGCCCGGCGCCGACCGCGATGGTCGGGCAGTCGTCGAGGACGAGGTAGTCGATGTCCTCGGAGCACTCGCCGAGGTAGTTGCCGCTCTTGAGCCGGACGGTGGCGCGACTGCTTCCGTGGTCGTCGAGCGAGAGCAGTTCCGTGTAGCCGGTGTCACCGGCCGCGACGGCGAGGACCGGCGGCTCGGTCGACGGGACCCTCAGGTCCCGGATGCCCGGGGTGGCCGAGTACGTCCACAGGACGCGGCCGGTACGCGGGTCGATTCCGCGCACCTTGTAGAGGGCCGAGTCCCAGGAGGTGGCGTTCGCGCTCGGGTTGCTGCAGTCGAGCCGGTCCAGCAGTGCCCGGCCGCCCGCCACCCCCATGTCCCGGCACCGGGCGGGGGCCTTGGTCCGCCACAGCTTCTTGCCGAGGTCCATGTCGTACGCCTCGGCACCGCCGCCCCAGGTCACGGCGACCGTCGCGTGGGCCAGGGTCACGCTCGGGGTGTCCTGGCCGCCGCCGATCCGGGACACGGGTATCGCGTGGTCCCAGATCTTCCGCCCGTCGTCGAGGTCGACGTAGGTCACGTGGTCGCAGGGTGCCTGCGGGTCCTCGGCACGCCCCCGGGACAGGACGGCGGTGCGGTGCTCGACGGTGACGTGACGGGTGTATCCGCAGATCAGGCCGGTGAGCCGGAGCCGCCACACTTCGTCGCCCGGTGAGGCGTCGGTGCCGATCCGGAGACCGACGAGCGTGCTCTTGATCCCCTTGGCCAGGATCTTGTCGGTGGCCCACATGCCCGGCAGGTCCTCGTGCTCACCGGGCGCCATGTCGTCGACCGAGAAACGGAAGTCCATGACACCGGTCGTGCTCGCGGGCCGCTTCTCGACCGTCTCACGGACGTCGAGCCGGTCCTGGGCGGCGGGCGACGCCTTCTCGGCCCTGGCAGGCGCCCCCTGGTCGCGCAGCACGGCGACGCCGACCACGGCCGCGGCCACGACGACGGCTGCCGCGGCCAGAGCCATCAGTCTGTTCCGGCGGCGCTTCCTGCGCCGGTCGTCCGCCGCCATGGCGGACTGGGTGTACATGGAAGGCGGCGGGCCGAAGCTCACGCGCGGGGTCCCTTCGTCCGCGCCCCGACTCGTCGAGGGGCGCATGGTTTGTCGTATGGCTGAAGCGTCGGTCGTACGGGCCGGAACCGGTCGACGGGGCCGGGACACG
>NZ_JBFACU010000040.1:16004-65727 GCF_040641015.1 Streptomyces sp. NPDC021356
ACGGGGCAACGGGCAACGGGCAACGGGCAACGGGCAACGGGCAACGGGCAACGGGCAACGGGCAACGGGCAACGGGCAACGGGCAACGGGCAACGGGCAACGGGCAGACGAACAGCCGGTCACGGCATCCGGCCGGCCCGCCTGGCGTCCCATGGCCACGGACGGAGGCGGCCGGCAGCCGGTCCCCCGGTCCCCCGGTCCCCCGGTCGTCAGCCGGTCATGGAGCGTACGGTCGTGTACACGTCGAAGACGGCGAGGGTCAGCGGCACGAGTGCCAGCAGGACGAAACCCTCGGCGATCTCCATGAAACGGCCCCAGAAGGGACTGAGCCCGCTGCGCGGCACGATGAGGCCGACGGCGGTGACCAGCACCGCTCCCGCGGCGACGGCGGCCGTGAGCCAGACGGTACGCAGGTCCAGGGCCCCGCGGTCGCCGTGGTACAGGAAGTCGGCCAAAGCCGTGCTCGGCGGGTTCAGGGCGAGGCCGAGCAGCAGCAGCGCGACGGCCGCGAGGCCGGCGACCAGGACGCACGACACCTGGGAGGTGTAGCGGAACAGACGCGCGCGGAACAGCATGGCCAGGCCCGAGGCGAGGGCGAGGAGCTGCGCCCAGACGTCGTGGGAGAAGCCGAGGACGGCCGCCGAGCCGACGACCACGGCGGCCGTGCCACCGACCAGTCCCAGCAGCATCTCGTGACCGCGCCGAGCCTGGGCGGCGATGCGCTCGGCGTCGAGTGGGTCGGCGTCCCGGCCGTCGGCGGGCTCGGGGTCGAAGTCGTCCTGGGCGGCCGAGCGCGGGGAGGCGTAGCCGATGGGCAGCCGCGCGAAGCGGCTGGAGAGGCCGGGCAGGAAGGCGACCAGACCGATCACGACGGTGGCGCACGCGGCGGCGGTCTCGGTGGCCGAGGCGTCGGCCAGGACGGCCGCGAAAGCGGCCAGGGTGCCGGTCAGTGCCGCGAACGCCGCGGCCACGAAGGGCGCGTCCCCTCCGGGGGTCAGGGCCACCAGCGCGACGGCCGCGACCAGGACGGCGACGCAGCCCAGCATGAACTGGAGCTTGCCCGGCCCTTGTCCGGCGTCGGGCCCGACGATTCCGGTGCCCGCGATCATCAGCAGCGGCAGGGCGCCGAGGCCCACGGAGGCCGCGGCGGCCCGGTCCCCGTACACCCGCGCGCGTATGCCCGCGAAGGCCGTCAGCAGCACGCCGAGGCCGCCCGCGACGACCCCGGGCAGCCCGTGCATGTCGTGGCGGGCGGGGTCGGCGCACCACAGGACGAATCCGCACAGCAGCAACAGCAGCGCCCCGCCCGCCAGCCCCGCGCCCCGCAGCAGGTCGTCGCCCCACAGGTGCCGGTCGCGTACGACGGCGGAGGCGACGGCGTCCGAGACGTCGTCGTAGACCGCGGGCGGGAGGGACTCCGCGAAGGGCCTGAGGCCGAGCACCTCTCCGTCGAGCACCCGCTCGTCCGCCAGGGTTCGGGCGCTGTCGAGGACACGACCGTCGCGGCGCACCAGGTGGTACCCGGTCGGCGTGCCGACGGGCTGCGTCTGGCCGGTCAGGCGCAGGATCTCCGGGTAGACGTCGGCGACGGCGATGTCCACCGGGAGCGCCACGTCGATCCGGCTGTCGGGTGCCACGACAGTGACTCTGCAGAACCCCGTCGCCGCGGTCGTACTCACCTTCACTGACCCCCTGTTCGCGGATGCGTACGCTGCGTGCGTCACCCTACCGGCAGGGGGTGCCGGCGCCGGCAAGTAGGATCGCCGCCAAAGCGGGAGACGACCGTCGCCACGGGGGTGCCGGCGGGCAACCGTTCGTCCGTACAGGGGGATTGATGCTCCGGTGAGCCAGATCGTCATCAAGCGCCCGCCCCGCACGCTACCGCCCGAAGTGCCCTCCGACGAGCTGCAATTGGAGACTCCTCCCGAGCTTCCGCGCGGGCAGCAGGAGGGCATGCTGATGCAGGTCCTGCCGACCCTCGGCATGGGCTCGTCCGTGGTGTTCTACTTCGCCTCGCCGAACGCCCACCCCTTCATGCGGATCATGGGCGTCGTGATGCTCGTGTCCACCGCCGCGATGGTGGTCTCGCAGATCGTCCGGCACCGCCGCGGTACGCAAGGGCAAATGGCCGATGTGCGCCGTGACTACCTCCGTTACCTGGCGCAGACGCGTCGTACGGTCCGCAGGACGGCACTGCGTCAACGTGACGCCCAGTTGTACCTCCACCCCGCGCCCGAGCAGCTGTGGTCGGTGGTCGCCGAGGGCAGCCGGGTGTGGGAACGGCGGGTCGGGGACGACGACTTCGGGCAGGTGCGGATCGGCCTGGGCCCGCAGCAGCTGGCCACTCCCCTGGTGGCGCCGCAGACCGCGCCCGTGGACGAACTGGAGCCGCTGTGCGCCGGCGCGATGCAGCGCTTCCTGGCGGTGCACGGCCAGCTGGAGGCACTGCCCGTGGCGCTGTCGCTGCGCGCCTTCTACCACGTGACCGTCTCCGGCACGGCCGAGCGCGCCCAGGCCGCGGCCCGTGCGCTGGTGGCCCAGGCGGTCACCCTGCACTCCCCCGACGACCTGATCGTGGCCGTGGTGACGTCTCCGGGCGCCCTCGCCCGCTGGGACTGGACCAAGTGGCTGCCGCACTGCCAGTCGCCGGGCCAGTTCGACGGGGCGGGCACCCGCCGCCTGTTCAGCGACGACCTGGGAGAACTGGAGCAGTTGCTGGCGGGCGCCCTGGAAAACCGCCCCCGCTTCAGCCGGGACGGCCGGCCGCTGCTGGACCAGCCGCACGTCCTGGTGGTGCTGGACGGTGGCATGGTCCCTCCCACCTCGGCGTTCGCCGCCGTGGAAGGCCTCCAGGGAGTGACGGTCGTCGAGGTCGTCTCCGGTGACCTCGACCAGCCCCGCGGCGACCTCTCGGTGGTCGTACGGCCGGAGCGGCTGTGGCTCGACTCCGGGGGCGGTGTCGCCTACGAAGGTGTGCCCGACGGGCTGTCGCTGCCTGCCGCCGAGGCGCTGGCCCGGCAGCTCGCCCCCTTGCGCGTGGGTGGCGGGGACGACGACGAACCACTGCTGGCCAACCTGGACTTCACCGAGCTGCTGGGGCTGGGCGACGCGGCCTCCGTGGACGTGACGCGCACGTGGCGGCCCCGCTCCATGCCGGAGCGGCTGCGCGTGCCCATCGGTGTGGGAGAGGACGGCCAGCCGGTCATGCTGGACCTCAAGGAGGCGGCGCAGGAGGGCATGGGCCCGCACGGCCTGTGTGTCGGCGCCACCGGTTCCGGCAAGTCGGAGCTGCTGCGCACCCTGGTGCTGGGCCTCGCGGTCACGCACTCCTCGGAGACGCTCAACTTCGTCCTCGCCGACTTCAAGGGCGGCGCGACCTTCGCCGGCATGTCGCAGATGCCGCACGTCGCCGCCGTGATCACCAACCTCGCGGACGACCTCACCCTGGTCGACCGCATGGGGGACGCGATCCGGGGCGAACTGCAGCGCCGCCAGGAGCTGCTGCGCTCGGCCGGCAACCACGCCAGCATCCACGACTACGAGAAGGCGCGCGCCGCCGGTGCGCCGCTGGAGCCGCTGGCCTCGCTGGTCCTCGTGATCGACGAGTTCAGCGAACTGCTGACGGCCAAGCCCGACTTCATCGACATGTTCATCCAGATCGGCCGCATCGGACGCTCGCTGGGTGTGCACCTGCTGCTCGCCTCGCAACGGCTGGAGGAGGGCCGGCTGCGCGGTCTGGACACCTACCTCTCGTACCGGATCGGCCTCAGGACGTTCTCCGCCGCCGAGTCCCGTACGGCCCTTGGGGTGCCGGACGCCTACCACCTGCCGTCCGTCCCCGGTTCCGGCTACCTGAAGTTCGGCACGGTCGAGATGGTCCGCTTCAAGGCGGCATACGTGTCGGGAACGTACCGGGCGGGCGGCCCGGAGGTCACGCAGGACAGCCGGCCCGTCGCGCGCCGCCCGGCACTGTTCACGGCGGCGGCCGTTCCCGTCGCTCCGGTGGCTCCCGGGCCGGGCGGGGCGCCTACTGCCCGTCCCGACGACGACGCGCTGGCCGACACGGTGCTGGACGTCGTCGTGCAGCGGCTGGAGGGCCAGGGTGTGCCCGCCCACCAGGTGTGGCTGCCCCCGCTGGACCGTGCGCCGACGCTGGACCAACTGCTGCCCACGCTTTCCGTGTCGGCGGAACGCGGCCTCCAGGCTCCGCAGTACACGCGTCCGGGCGGCCTCACCGTTCCGCTCGGGCTGATCGACAAGCCGTTCGAGCAGAAGCGTGAGGTGCTGTACCGGGACTTCTCCGGGGCGGCCGGCCACATGATGGTCGTGGGCGGTCCGCAGTCCGGGAAGTCGACGGTCCTGCGGACCCTGGTGACCTCCTTCGCGCTCACGCACACCCCGTACGAAGTGCAGTTCTACTGCCTGGACTTCGGCGGTGGCGGCCTGGTGGCGCTGACGGACCTGCCCCACGTGGGCGGGGTGGCCTCCCGCCTGGACCCCGAGCGGGTCCGGCGTACGGTCGCGGAGGTGGCAGGCATCCTCAACCGGCGCGAGCAGTTCTTCCGGGCCAACGGCATCGACTCGATCACCACCTACCGCAGGCGACGCGCTGCGGGCGACCTGCCCGGTGAGGCCTGGGGCGACGTCTTCCTGGTCATCGACGGCTGGGGCAACTTCAAGACCGATTACGAGGGCCTGGAAGGCGTCGTCAACGACATCGCCGGCCGGGGCCTCGGCTACGGCGTGCACGTCGTCGTCACGGCGTCGCGCTACATGGAGGTACGAGCTGCGCTCAAGGACCAGATCCTGGGCCGGCTCGAACTGCGCCTGGGCGACCCCATGGATTCCGAGTTCGACCGCAAAGTGGCCGCGAACGTGCCCGCGGGCGTGCCGGGCCGCGGCCAGGTCGCGCAGAAGCTGCACTTCATGACGGCTCTGCCACGCATCGACGCGTCACCTTCCTCCGACGACCTGTCGGACGCGACGGCGCAGCTCGTCCGGTCCGTGCAGGCCGGCTGGCAGGGCCCGTCGGCCCCCACGGTCCGCCTCCTGCCCCGCAAGCTCCCCGCCGACCAGTTGCCCAAGGGCTTCGAGTTCCCGCAGCACGGCATCGCGATCGGCATCGACGAGGCGAACCTGGAACCGGTCTTCGTCGACCTCGACACGGACCCGTTCTTCCTGGTGTTCGGCGAGAGCGAGTCCGGCAAGACGAATCTGCTGCGGCTGATCGCGCAGCGGATCAGCGAGCGCTACACGCCCGACGAGGCCCGTATCGTCGTCGGCGACTACCGGCGCACCATGCTGGAGGCGGTGCCCGAGAGCCACCTGCTCGAATACGCGCCCATGGCGTCGGCGATGCAGGTCCACATGGACGCCATCCGGCAGTTCATGGAGATGCGGGAGCCGAAGCCGGACATCACCCCGCAGCAGCTGCGCGACCGCAGCTGGTGGAGCGGGCCACAACTGTTCGTCATCGTCGACGACTACGAACTGGTGGCCGCCAACTCCGGTAATCCGCTGGCCCAGTTGGTGGACCACCTGCCCTTCGCGCGCGACGTGGGCGTCAAGTTCGTCATCGCGCGCAACGCGGCCGGCGCCTCACGGGCCATGTACGAACCTTTCATGCAGCGGGTGAAGGAGCTGGGCGCGCAGGGTCTGGTTCTGTCCGGCGACCCCGGGGAGGGTGACATCCTCGGCAATGTCCGGGCTCGGCCGATGCCGCCGGGTCGTGGCGCGTTCGTGTCCCGCAAGCGCGGGACGTCGCTCGTGCAGGTGGGGCAGCTCCCGCAACGCCACTAGAGTGACAGATCAAGTTTTTCGCTCCGTCCACACTTCGGAGCGTACGGGGAGAACGGGGAGGCGGCTGAGGTGAGTTCGAACGGGGGAGGCGGCCCGGACGGAGCGCACCGCGCACCGGACACCGGCAAGTCCTTCGACAGCCTGGCGGGCGTGAACCCGCAGATGGCGCTGGACATCCAGCACAGCGCCATGAAGAAGTTCAAGCAGCGCGTCGACGCCTTGCTCGCGGAGCTGGACAAGTCGGAGGCCGCCCCGGGAAAGGTCGGCCAGGACCGCCTGACCCGCACCCAGCTGGGCTCCTCCGACTTCAAGGAAGCACAGTTCCTCTACGACTCCTACGCCATCGTCCACGACGAGTTGGAGAACCTCTCGAAGGCGCTGAGCGCCCAGATCGAGGGGATGGGCCTTGCGGTGCACGCGTCGCGAGTGGGTTACGCGAACCTCGACGAGGACATCAAGGCACGGATGAAGGCCGTCAACGCGGAGGCGGAGAGGTATTACGTGGTGGGGCGGGATCCGTACGTCCAGCAACCAGATCAGTCGACGGCGTCCGGCTCCGACGAGACAAAGGGGCAGTGGTGATGGGCGAGGAACAGAAGCCACGGGAGCCCCGACTCGCCCGCACGGACTTCGAGTCCATGACGCACGAGCAACTAGCCACAATGCTCAACTCGGCGAGTACGGCCGGAGCGTCCCACCTCGCGGTCAAGCTCTCCAAGGCGGCGTCGACGATCTCCAAGATCGGCTCCGACCTCATGGATCACGTCAAGGGCCTGGAATGGCAGGGCGAAGGCGGTGACGCGTTCCGCGACTGGGGCGGTCAGACGGCGAGCTCCACCCTGCGGCTGGGCCAGTACGCCGAGGTCGCGTCCCGCTGGATGGACACCGTGTCGCAGGCCATCGCCGAGGCGAAGGCCGCCATGCCCGACACCTCGGAGACGACGAAGGCAAAAGCGGCCCTCGCCAATGCCCACAAGACGATCGAGGCAACGCAACAACCCGGGGCCCACAACGATCCCGACGCACGCAAAGCCGCTCAGACGGCCCAGACCGACGCCACGGCCGCGCAACATCGCATCGAGGCAGCCCGAGGCGAGGCGATCCAGCAGATGCGGAAGCTGGCGCAGACGTATGAGTTCTCAGCACAACAGGTGAACAGCGTGCCACCGCCTACGTTTTCGCCGCCGGCGGGGCGAACAGGTCGGGACGACTGGTGGTACGACGACGGTAAAGGCCGGTTGCCCGAAGGCAGCCACTCCGCGAGCGGCAGTGCACCGGGAGCAGGTGTACACCGATACACGGGTGGCACGAGGACCTCTGCGGGAGCAGTCCCTGCGTCCCACACCGTCCATGGGCAGACCACCACACCCACGACCGGTCCGCACGTACAAGTCCCACACACACATCCGGCGCAGCCGACGTCCCTGGACCTGGACGGCCTAGAGACGCTACCGAGGCATCAGACACCGGGCACCACTGGTCCGGCCCACCCGCAGACAGGTGTTCCCCGCGTCGAGGTACCGGCGACTGCACAACACGTCGTTGCCCCGCCGCCGCTCAACGAGAGTGGACGCGTTCGTCTTCCGAAGTCATCGTCGCAGGTGGCGCTTCCTTCCAAGCCACCTCAGTCGGCCCGTTCCTCGGGTCTCGCCACCGGCCGGGTCCCCGCGCCGCCCCGGGAGGCGGGCATCGTCGGTGGCCGCCCTGTCCCCTCCGGGCCCGGCCGCCCTCAGAGCGGCGTCACCCGCGGCACGATCATCGGCAACAACAACGTCCAGGGCCGGACAGGCACGGCACGTGGAGTCACCACAGGCAGTCCCGGTGCTGTCGGCTCGCCGAGGGGTGCCGTTGGTGGGCGCCGTCTGGCACCGGAGACCGGTGGGGGCACCGGCAACCGGACGGTGCAGCAGAACCGCAGCGGGGGACGCCCCTTCACTCCGGGCGGATCGGGTCTTCTGCGCTCCTCATCGGGGGGCGAAACGAAGCCTGGTTCTGTGAACGGACGTACGAGGGCGGCATCGAATACGGCCAAGCCGACGGGCTCGCGCAAGGACCAGCGTCCCGACTACCTCGTCGAGGACGAGGAGACCTGGGTACGTGGCGGCCGTCCTCCCCTCCCACCCGTCGTCAGCTGACTCAAGGCCACTTGCTCACCAGGAAGGCACATGCGTAACAGCCTCATGCGAAGGCCACGCTGGTCGGCGGCGGCGGCTCTGGGCGCGCTACTCGTCGCCCTCACCACTACTCCGGCTCACGCGGAGTCCGTACGCTCACGCCAGTGGCATCTGGACTCCATGCACGCGCAGGACATGTGGAAGACCAGTACTGGACGCGGCATCACCGTGGCCCTCATCGACTCGGGTGTCGACGGCTCTCTCATCGATCTCAGAGGCCAGGTTCTGGACGGCAAGGATTTTTCAGGCCAGCAGGGAGACGAGCATACGGACATTTCCGGGCACGGCACCGACATGGCCGCGCTCATCGCGGCCACGGGTGCCCGTGGGTCCCTGAACGGGTCATACGGTCTGGCTCCGGGAGCGAAGATTCTCCCGATTCGTATGCGATACGCCACCGAGAGTTCCGAACAGCTCGACAACAAAGCCGAGTTCTCCCGCGTACTCAGCAAGGCCGTCCGCTACGCCGCGGACAGCGATGCCCAGATCATCAACATGTCTCTGGGTGCCTCCAATTCGCCAGGTACGCAGAATGTAGGAACGCCTGAACTGGCGTCGGCAGTAAAGTACGCTCTTTCCAAAGGAAAGCTGCTGTTCGCCGCTGTGGGAAACAGCGGCGACAAGTCCAATCTTACTGAGTATCCGGCCGCCACGCCCGGTGTGGTCGGCGTGGGTGCGGCGGACGAGAAGGCGAAGACCGCTTCGTTCTCCCAATCGGGCCCACAGGTCGACCTGGTGGCTCCGGGCGTGCATATGGTTCATGCCTGTATCGGCGGTAGTCAGATCTGCTGGACACGAGGAACAAGCGACGCCAGCGCAATCGCTTCCGCGTCCGCCGCCCTCATCTGGTCCAAGCATCCCGACTGGACCAACAACCAGGTCCTCCGTGTCATGCTGAACACCGCCAGCAAGCCTGCGGGCGGCGAGAAGCACAGCGACTTCGTCGGCTACGGCGGTGTCCGTCCACGCGTGGCTCTGGCCGACCCCGGGGCCCCCGGCCCCCCAGACGAGTACCCGCTCCCTGACCTCGCCGCATCCGCCTCTCCGTCTCCCACCGCCTCGCAGCCGACGCAGCCCGCGGCTGCGGAGCGGGATCAGGGCAGCCCCGCGGCCGCGGCCTCCCACGCCACCGGTGAGGGCGACACGGCTCTGTGGCTTGGGCTCGGCATCGCGGCTGCTGTGCTGGTCGGAGTCGTCGTCACGATGCTGACGCGCCGGGCCCGACGCCGCCCGACCGGCATGGCGACGCCGCCTGCCGTGCCTGCGGCGCCTCCGTACCCTCCCTTCACGGCCCAAACCCCGCCCCATCCACCGCAAGCCCCGTATCCACCGCCCGGCGGCCCCGGGCAGTCGGTGTGAGCCCACTGCTGTAAAGCACCAGTCCTGTCGAGAGTCAGTCACTCAACAAGGAGGTCCCGTGTCTTTCGAAGACCAGTGGGCAGTTGTGCGCGCTCAGGCGTTGACCGGGGCAGACGCGTCCGAAAACTCCCAGATGTCGCTGGCTTCCACGGGTTCGGGTGGAAGCAAACAAGGAAAATTGGTTTACGTGGAGTATCCGTGGACCGATGGAGCCAGGATTCTCGCCGAGTTGTACACCACTACGAACACATCGGTGACACAGGTGACGGAGGAGCAGGGCAGGGGTTCGGAAGGAACCGCGGGGCTCGCCTCCGCTCTGGCCATGGATGCGGTCAGGAGCAGTTGGCAACACCGGCTCAAGGCCGTTCGTGACGAATGCGAAAAACTGGAGCAGCCCATGCGGCAGGCGGCCAAGGATCACGGGGAGAACAGCGCACGGATCAAGGCTGCCATCGCGGCTGAGCGCATGGCGGCCAAGCCGTTCGAGAAGGGCCAGTAGTCGTGATCAGTCTCGACCAGCTTCGGAACCTCAAGTTGTCCGAGCTCACCGAAGAGGCCCGCAGTTGGTCCGCCATCAGCAATCGCTCCTACGCGTCCCGGGACAGAGTCAGCGATGAGATAGCGCCCGGCCTCTCCACGACGCAGCTGGGCGACGCCTCTTTCTGGGCCATCGTCGGGCTCGGTCGCCTCAGCAACAATTATCAGTACATTTACACCGAGTGCGGTTTGATCGCCGCTGCACTCACCGGGCTGGCGGAAGAATTGGCGCCACTTCAACGCAACCTGCTAAATGCCTTGCAGGATGCGAAGCAGGCCGGGTTCGAGGTGTATGACGACGGATCCGTGCGCTACCCGGAGACGGGCTCGGGTGACACGCAGGTACAGGGCGGTACAGCAGCAGGCAACAGTGACTTTATCGGCCAGGCCCTGGGAAATGCCGCCGCAATGACGAGCAGGAATCGAAACGCTGTCGCGGCCCAGGAAATCGCGGATACGATCGCAAGCGCGTTGTCACAGGCCACCGAGATCGATGAACAGTACGCGAATGCCATCCGTGGCCTCAAGGCAGCCGAAGGGCTGGACGTCACAGAATCGACGTGGGCCGATGTCAGCGGCGACACGGCCGCCGTGCACGGTGCGGCTGACGATGTACTGAAGGACAACATCCCAACCGATCAGTCACCGGCTGAACGCAAGGATTGGTGGAACGGCCTCAGCAAGGAGGAGCAGACGGAGTATCTGGCTGTCTACCCTGATGTCATCGGGAACCTCGACGGCATCCCGGCCGTGTCCCGGGACGAGGCCAACCGCCTGTACCTTCCGCAACTCATGGGCAAGCTCGAGTCCCAGGGGGACGAGGCGTCCATGACCAAGTTGGACGGCCTGCGTGGGATCGACGAACAGCTGAGGGCCGGCAGCGAACCCCCCGTGCTGCTCCTTGGCGTCGGCGAACAAGGCAACGGCCGAGCGATCGTGTCCTTCGGAGATCCCGACACCTCGAAGAACGTATCAGCTTATGTTCCGGGGCTGGGGACTAAACTCGACGGCGGCTTCGCGGACGGCACGGTGAAGCGAGCCAGAGATACGGCGGTCGGCGCACGGGAGATCGATCCCTCCAGTGCCTCGATCGTGTGGCTCGGTTATGACGCACCGCAGGGCGTGGATGTCGCGGGCACTGGTGACGCGGAAAGAGGCGCTCCCGCATACCAGACCTTCATGAGCGGTCTTGCCACAACCAATGAGAACGCCGATCTGCATCTCACCGCCATCGGGCATTCCTACGGTTCGCTAACCGTGGGCACGGCGAGCCAGCAGCCAGGCGGCATGCCGGATGTGGATGACTACGTCCTGCTGGGAAGTCCGGGAGTGGGCGTGGACCACGCCGAAGACCTGGGCGTGGGCAAGCAGCATGTCTTCGTCGGAGCGGCGGAGAACGACCTCGTGAGCAAGGCTCCTTCCAAGGGGTCGGTGGCCGGCGGAGTCATCGGCGGCGCCAGCGGGTTCGCCCTGGGAGGACCGGCCGGCGCCGTGGTCGGCGCCGGGGTGGGCGCGGATCTGGGCGATCTGGGTGATGACGACAACTGGTTCGGCAAGGACCCAGCCAGTGACGAGTTCGGAGCGACGCGCTTCCGGACCGAGGATGGCCCGAACGCTTTCACTCACTGGACATTCGAGGCGCATTCCAACTACTTCAACCCTGAAAAGGATCAGATGTCTGCCGACAGTATCGCCAACATCGTCGCAGGGAACCCGGGCGGCATCACTCCGGAGGCACGTCGATGAAAGCACGTCTAGGCCTGATCACGATCCTTGTGGCGTTGACCGCCGGGTGCAGCATGTTTGGTGAGAAAGAGGGAGGTGAGACTGTTTCCATGGACATGCAGGAAGCAGCCGATCGAGCCGACAGCATTCTGTACGACACCATGAGCCATATCACTCCGGAAGTCATTTGGGTGCACGGGATCTCCACCGACCTGACCTGCTCGGTATCGAGAAGAGTGTCCGTGACGACGGTCATCTCTGCAGAGCGGAGAGGCAGCTTCCTGGGCGTCGTGGAACGCTATTGGAAGACCGCTGGGTTCACCCATCGCGGTTCGAACAGCAGCAAGACCACTCCCGCCACCTATTTCAGGACTCCGGATGATTTCCAGGTCCGAGTACTGTTCAGCAAGCAAGGACAGGCGCAATTCGAAGTGACGACTCCGTGCGTGGAAAAGTCCGCGGTAGCACCACCGAAGCAACGGGAAGGTGCACCTGCGTACGACGGCTCGCAACCTCCCGCACCGAGTGAGCATTCCGACTTCTGGTCTGCCAGCACTCCGGTTCCCGGAACAACATCCCGTTGAGGGAGAGCAGGGGGCGGAAAGCGACGAGGAGGGAGGCAGCGCTACACGCGCTGTCTCCCTCCTCGCGTTTCGCAAGGGGGCGGGGTGGTCAGCCGCCCATCAGCATCCGAAAACGTGCCGCGTTGCCTTTGTCCGTGTCGTGGTAGCCGATGACAGAGTCGTCGAGGAGACGGGCGATGCGGCCCAACTTCTGGCACATCTGGGCCATCTGCTCGTTGCTGTCCCGCTGGATCTCACCGTAGGCCGTCTTGGCCTCGCCCTCCCAGGTCTCGGCCACGGCCTTGACCCGGCGCATGAGGTCCTCGAGTTGGTCTGCGAGGCTCTTGGCAGTGCTGCGTACGTCATTGGCGGCTTGGGTGACCGTGTCGTAATTGACCGCGGTACGGTCGGCGCTGAAGCTCATGTTGCTGTCTCCCTCAGAATTCGGCGCGAAATTCAGGCAAGGTCCGTGATGCGGCTGGTGACCTGGTAGGAGTTGTCCACCTTCCGGATCTCGGCGATGCGCTCCTGCTCCTGGTCGGTGAAGCCGCCGACGCTCGCCCGCATCGCCTCTTCGAGGTCGACCAGGTCGTCCTGAAGCTTCCGAAGGTGCTGGTTGACACCCTGCTGAACGGTGTCGAACTCCTTGCCCGCAGCGCCCTGCCAGCCGGCCTGGATCATGTCGACGACCCGGTTGAGCGAGGTCACGCGCTCGCTCACCTGGCCGTGGAAGTCGCGGATGTCGTTCGCGAGCTTGGTTAGATCGTGTGCACTGTGTGCAAGGCTCATGCCTGCTTGCCCTCCTCGAATTGCGACGGTGACCTTCACCACCGCCGTGGGTCCGTCCGGACGCCGGTCCGAACCTTCCTGGCGGGCAAGACCTGCTGCGCTCCACGCACCGCGTGACCGCAGCGTCGCGCCGCCCCCGTGCCGTACCGCGCATGGACACGCGCGTGGTACGCGGAGCCACTTTAGTCACTCGGCGTTGCCCTTCCAACTGCAAAGGGCGGCACGGTAGTTCTGTCAGCCACCCTTCGTGCCCTCTCGGCACACAGCCGCCCTCAGCCCCGGAGTCTGCCCCGGTCATGCCGACGCCGGCGCAGGTCGCGTAGGGCGACGGCTGTGCCGGTGATGACCGCGAGCAGTACGACGGTGAGGCCCAGGGCGTACGTGGCGTAGCGTTCGTCGCGCTCCCTGGGGGTCTCCGCGAGGGAGAACGGGGCCACGTCGGGGAGCGGGGCCTTGGCCGGGCCGCGGTCGGGGGCCGGGGAGGAGGGCGGGTCGGCGATGTCCGACTCCTGGACGGCGCGGACGGGGTCGACGATGCCCCAGCCGACGAAGTTGTCGTGGCCGTTGGTGGAGCGTTCTGCCGTCTGTTCGATCTGGGTGACGATCTGGGCGCTGGTCCAGTGCGGGTGCTTCTCCTTGAGGAGCGCCGCCACTCCGGCTACGAACGGGGCGGAGAAGCTCGTGCCGTTGTCGGCGCACTGGCCGCCGGCGGGGACGGTCGAGACGATGTCGACGCCCGGGGCCGCGACGCCCACGAAGGTACCGGCCTGGGAGAAGGACGCCCGCTCGTTGTTGCGGTCGGAGGAGGCCACGGCGAGGACGCCGGCGAAGGCGGCGGGGTAGGTGTTCTTGGCGGTGCCGTCCAGGCCGTCGTTGCCCGCGGAGGCGACCACGACGACGTTCCGGTCGATCGCCTTGCGCACGGCGCGGGCGAGGGCGGACGTGCCGGAGAGGGGCTTGGTGGTGTCCTGGGAGATGTTGATGACGTCGGCGCCCCGGTCGACGGCGTACGTGATGGCCGCGGCCATGGTGTCCGAGTCGCCGCTGTTCTCGGCGTCGTTCTGGCGGATGGGGATGATGGTGGCGTTCGGTGCCAGGCCGACGAAACCCGTGCCCTTGCGGGGGCGGGCCGCGATGATCCCCGCCACCTTGGTGCCGTGCCCCACCTGGTCGTTCGTCGGGTCGCCGCCCTTGCCCCCGGTGAGGTAGTCACGGCCGGCCGCCTTGTCGACGGCGGGCGCGAGCTGGGGATTCTTGTCGTCGACGCCGGTGTCGATGACGGCCACGCGCACCCCTTTGCCCTTGCCCGTGCCCTGCCACAGCTGGTCGAGCAGCACGCGCTGCAACGACCAGGGGGCGCCGGCGATCGGTTCGGCGGGGAAGGTGCATTCGCCGCTGCCGTCGAGCCGGAGGGCGGGAGCGGGCCGCGCAGTGCCCGAGCCGGTCAGGACCACGGCTGCTGCGATCAGTACGGACGCCTTCATCGGCAGCACTCGCGTGGTGCTCCTTGTCGGGCTTTTCGTCATGTCCATATGTCCATGGAAGGAGGCGGGTCACGAACCCTGGGGCTGACGTGCGCTGTTGGTGTCCAGGCGGGGGCCCTTCGCCAGCAGCTCCGACCAGGCGGCGGGGACCTTGGCGGGCCGCACGTTCTGGTAGCCGAGTTTGACCTGCGCCTCGCTGGGCTCGGGAGTGCCGTCCGGGCTCTTCTTCTTGCCGTCGGCGCCGATGTCCGACTTGCGGCTGTCACTGTCGCCGTTGGCCTGGACGGCGTACCGGAGGCCGGTGTCCGTGATCAGGAAGAGCGCTCCCGCGGCGGTCTCGGTGCCCTGGCTCTGGGTGTAGAGCAGACCGGTGCCCGGGGTGACGTACGTGCTGGTGCCGTCGGCGGTGGTCTCGGCCGGATAGTCGGTGGCCGCCCAGGTGCTGAGCGAGGTCGTGTTGTCGTCGCCGACGCGGCGCAGCACGCTGCACACGGTGTCGCGACCCGACGCGGCGGTGACGTCGTTGACCTGCCGGGCCCGCTGCCGCGGCCAGTGGGCGGCCTGCCCGGCGAAGGGGGCGGGGTCGGCGGTGAAGTCCTGCACGCCCACTGTGCGGGCCTTGCCGTTCATGTTCAGCGGGCCCGTCTGGGGCGAGGAGATGAGCAGCCAGGCGGTGAACTCGCTGATGGGCTGCACCTTCCCGGGCAGGACGACGTAGTACTTGGTGCCTTCGCCGGTCTCGGTCCTGAGGACCATGCCGACCCTGTTCTCCCCGGCCGAGAGCAGTCCCGGCACGTGCGCCGGCGAGCCGATGCCGTCAGGCAACCGCGGGAAGGCGACGGGGTCGCCCTGGTGGAGGGTGGCCAGCCATTCCTTGGTGACGAGTTGTGGCTTGCGGGTGCCGACGAGAGCGGTCGTCAGTGTGTCGGTCTCGGCTCCGGTGACGGCGTACGCCGTTCCTCGGGCGTCGACCAGGTGACGCTCGCCGGTTCGGGTCCTGACGTAGAGCACGTCACCGGCGGTGAGGCGGTGGGCGTCGTCCGTCCTGCGCTCGTCGCGCCGGGCCAGCACGAAGGTCGCCTGCTGGGTGGTCTCGCCCTTGCCGCCGGGCTGTTCGCACACGGCCCAGCGTTTGGCCCTGCCCGCCTCGTCGGACGACGGCAGCCGGTCGGGCGCGTAGGGGATGCCGAGGATGGGACCGCGCAGCGGCTTGCCCGAGTCCAGGATCTTGTCGCTGACTTGGATGACCTGGTAGTCCGCGTCGTTCATCAGAAGGCGTGCGGAGGCGAGGTTCAGCACCGGGTGGAGCCGGGTCGTCCCGTCCGTCTTGAGGACGACGTACCGGGTGGTCGACTGCTTGCCGACGATGACCCGGGTGCCGGGCTTGTCCCAGCCGGCCGGCGCGGTGGGCTGGAACATGCCCCAGGCGCCGAACACGGCCATGGCCACCGCGCCCGCGACCAGGCTGGGCACGACGGCCCGCAGCGGCTTGGGGGCGCCCTCTTCGGACCCGGACGGCGACGGCTGGAGGAAGGCGGCGAGCGTGCGCCTCTTCGCGAACGTATAGGCGTTGAGTTCGTCCCGCCGTGATGCCATGACTGCCTGTGTCTCCCCGTTGTCCCCACCCGCGGGTACCCGTCCCGCCCGGCGATGTCAGACCGGCCCCCTACTATGCATGGTGTCGGCGAGGACCGGTGGCGGGGGTAGGGTACCGGGGCCTTCCGGAGGTCCAAGTGCGCTGCGTGACGCAGTGAGTTATGAGCAAAACGGGGAGATGCAGTGATGGCTTCCGGTACGCGGTCGCGACCGCGTGGCCGACCGCGGGCCGACGACTCCCGGGCGCCCGGCCCGGGTTCCGCCGGCGGCGCACCCGATCGGCCGGCCCGTGCGCAGTCGGCGGGCACGCTGCAGCCGCGCGCACGGCGGACACAGGGCGGCCCGTTCCGGCTGCAACGGCTCGTGCTGTGGGAACTGGCGGCGGCGGTCCTGGTCGTCGGGTGGGCGGCCGGCCCGGTGGGGCTGGTTCCCGCGGTGGTCGTGGCGGTGTTCCTGGTGCTGTCGGCGGTGGTGCGCCGCAGAGGCCGTTCGCTGCCCGAATGGCTGGCCACCGCACACGCGTTGAAGACGCGGCAGCGACGGGCCGCCGCCACACCGGTTCCGCCCGGTACGGAGCCGGCACTGGTCCCTGCCGTGGAGTGCGAGCCCAGCCTGCGGACGTACACGTGCGGGGTGCGGGACAGGCGCCTCGTCGGAATCGTCGGGGACGGCACGTTCGTGACCGCGGTGATCCAGGTGGAGGCCGACGCGAGCGCACTGCGCGCCGAGCGGACCCGGCAGCCGCTGCCGTTGGCTCTGGTACGGGACGCCCTGGAGGTGGACGGCATCCGGCTGGAGTCGGCGCAGATCGTGCAGCACACCCAGCCGGCCCCCGCGCTGCATCTGCCGCGGCAGTCGGTGGCGGTGGCCAACTACCGGCCGCTCCAGGAACAGACGGGCGCCCCGGCGGTGCGGATCACCTGGATCGCGCTCAAGCTGGATCCCGAGCTGTGCGCGGAAGCCGTGGCCGCGCGCGGCGGCGGACTGGCCGGAGCCCAGAAGTGCGTGGTGCGCGCCGCGGACCACCTCGCCAGCCGGCTGACCGGGGCGGGGTTCCGGGCGACCGTGCTCGACGAGGAGGAACTGATCGCCGCGCTCGCCACCTCGGCCTGCGCGAATCCGCTGGTGACGGCCGAGTCCGGGCGCACGGAGGCACGCGAGCGGCGGACACAGGAGTCGGGGCGCAGTTGGCGGTGCGACAACCGCAGGCACACGACGTACTGGATCCGGCGCTGGCCTCAACTCGGCGGGGAGCGCGGCGCGTCGCTGCCCCAGTTCCTCGCCCGGGTCACGGCGATACCCGCCCTCGCCACCACCTTCAGCCTCACCCTCGCGCGCGGCGAGCGGCAGGAGGTCTCGTTGTGCGGGCATCTGCGGGTGACCGGCCGCAGCGACGACGAACTGGTCGCGGCCCGGCACGCGCTGGAGGGTGCGGCGCGGCAGGCCGGCGCCGGACTCAGCAGACTCGACCGGGAGCAACTGCCCGGCATGCTGGCCACGTTCCCTCTGGGAGGTGCGCGGTGACATTCCCCGCGACAGCGCGGCCGGAGGCCGACGCCCAGACGGCCCCGGACGGCGCCGGACCGTCCACCGCCCGCTCGGTGGGCGAGCGACTGCGGCACGGCTTCGGACTGTTCGGCCCCCGGCACGGGCGTCACGCCGTGCCCGCGCAGCAACTGGACGCCCTCGCCCTGCCCATCGGGGACGACGGCGTGGTCGCCGGGGTGGACACGGAGGGGCAGCCGGCCGTCCTGGGCATCAACCGGCCCACGCCCTACGACGTCGTGCTCATCGGCGGCCTGTGGACGGCGCAGGTGCTCGCGCTGCGCACCGCGGCGACGGGGGCGCGGGTCGCCGTGGAGACCGGCCGGCCGCAGGCATGGATGCAGATGGTCCACGCCATGGGCGGTGGGCAGAACGGGCTCGCCGTGTACGAGGTGGGCCGTGTGCCGCCCCAGGGCGCCTCGGCCGGAACGCCGGTGCTGGTGGTGCGGGACTGTGGCATGCGTCCGCCGCGCGGACGGGTGGGGTCCGGCCCGTGGCAGTCGGTGCTCACGCTGCTGCCGTACCTCAGCCCGGTCGCCCCCCGGCTGCTGCGGCAGGCGCGGCTCGCGGGGGTCCAGCGCGTCTCGCCGGACGAGGCGTCGGAGCTGGGGCGCACCATGGGACTGACCCGCACCGAGCGGGAATCCCTGCCGACGCTGCCCGACGGCGTCACACTCTGGTGCGCCGACCATGACCGGCAGTACGTGATGACCCAGCCCACCGATGCCGAGATCGGATTGTTGGGTACGCCACGCCGGATGGACTGAACTGTCCTTCCCTGACCCTTTTGTTCGCCGTTGGTGCGGTGGGGTCGTTCCTGGCTCCGCCGCTTCCTGGGCGCGTTGCGGCCGTGTGGGCGTGCGCCGGGGGACGGGCGGGCCTGCCGGGACGCCGCTCGCGGTGATTAGGCTGGGAGTGGACGCGATGCCAGTACCCGTGGACCAGGCATCGGCGGTCCGGGGGGAGCCGGTGGGATCGGACTGCCTCGAACGACTACGGACGACTCGGAACGACATGACATGGTCGCCCCGGCAGCATGAGCGTGCCCGACCACACCAGGAGGAACTGTGAGCAGCGATCGGGACGGGATCCGCGGGGGCTGGGCCACACCCGGCGATGACCAGCCCGACGCGGAATCGGCCATCGAGACGACCGGCGAGTTCACCATCGACTACGCACCACCTGCCTGGTACACGCAGAACGCCCACGGCGCTTCCGGGGAGCAGGAACCCCCGGACGGCGCGGGCCAGGCAGGCGGGGTCGCCGCATTCGGCGCTCCCGCTGCCCCCGCCGCTTCCGGTGTGCCGGAGGGGATGGTTCCGTCCGCGGATCCGGGCGGTTCGGGCGGTTCCGGCCCGGCTCCGTTCACACCTGCCGCGCCGACCACGCCTACCGCTCCTCCGCCTCCCTTCCCGCCGCCGACCGGGGAAGCGGTTCCCGGCGTACCGGCGCCCTTCACCCCTCCTCCCCCGGCGCCCGCCCCCGGTGTGCCGTCCTTCGCGCCCCCGGCCCCTCAGCCGAGCGCCCCCTTGGCGCAACCCGCGGCAGACCCGGTCGTCGTACCCGGGCTGCCGGCGGGAAGCGAGTTCGAACCGCACACACAGCCGCCGCGGCCCACACCGCAGGAGGAACAGCGGGCAGGCAGTGCGGTTCTCGGAGCCGCTGACCTCGAGAGCGGCGCCACCATGCGGTTCTCCGCCGCCTCCTTGAAGCAGGAGATCACGGCACGAGCCGCCGCGGGCGAGGAGGAGGGTCCGGGAACGGCGCGCGCACCCGGTGCCACGGACTCGCCCGAGACCGCTTCCGCACTCGCCTCCGCCTCCGCACTCGTATCCCCATCCGCATCCGCGGCAGATGACGCGCCCGCGTCGGACGGCGAGTCCGCGAACGGCGGCTCGCACCGCGGCGAATCGAAGGACGGTGGGGCGCAGGGCGGCGAGCCCGGTCCCGACGCCGTGGACGACGTGGGTACGGCATCGGATGCCGACTCCGCCGCGGACCCGGCCGGAACGGGAGCGCCGGACGCCGCACCGGCCGTCGTCACCGACGCACCGGACGCGGACGGCGACACCCCGGGCGGGACGCCGGTGGATTCCACGGCTCCGGACACTGGGTCCGGCACCGACACCCCTCCCGCCGCCACGGCAGCCGACGGACAGGACGCCGCCCCGCCGCACGACGCCGTCCCCGCGGACGCGTCGCCGCTCGCGGAACCTCAGGACGCCGCGCCTCCGGCCGCGCCGGCCGCCCCACAGAGCACCCCCGGTGCCTGGCCTCCGCCGCCCGCGCCGCAGGGCCCGGTGCCCCCGCTCCCCCCGTCCTACCAGCCGGCCGCGCCGCCGCCCGCGCCCCAGTGGCCCGCGCAGCCGCAGCCCGGGGCCGTGCCCGCACAGCCGCAGCCGCCCTTCCAGCCGCAAGCTCCACGGCCGGAGGAGGCCGCTGGTTCGCACCATCCCGGGTACGGCTTCCCGCAGCCCGGGCCTCAGCAGGCTGCCGCCCAGCAACCGCCGAGCGCCGCCCCGGCCGGGTACGGCTTCCCGCCCGCTCCGGGGGTGCCCGGCGCCCCCGTCCCGCCGGCCGCGCCGACCGGGTACGGATTCCCCCCCAACCAGCCCTCCGCACCGAGCGCGCCCACCGCACCCGTCCCTCCCGGCCAGCCCGGCCGTCCCGACGGTTACGGCTTCCCGCAGCCGCCCGTGCAGTCGGACGGTACGCAGCACCCGGGGGCGGCGCCCGCACCCGGTGCTCCGCAGCCGCCCGTCGACCCCCGCACCGGGGCCGGCTGGCCGCAGCCCGTACAGCATGACCAGCGGCAGCCGACCAACCCCGGGGTCGCGCCGCTGGGGTACACGGCGGCCGTCGAGTTGTCGTCCGACCGGCTGCTCAACAACAAGAAGCAGAAGGCGCGCAGCGGGCGGTCGGCGGTGGCCGGGGGGCGGTTCCGGATCGGGGCGAAGAAGGAGGAGGCCGAGCGGCAGCGGAAGCTGGAGCTGATCCGTACGCCGGTGCTGTCCTGCTACCGGATCGCGGTGATCAGCCTCAAGGGCGGTGTCGGCAAGACGACCACCACCACCGCCCTGGGCTCCACGCTCGCCACGGAGCGGCAGGACAAGATCCTCGCCATCGACGCCAACCCGGACGCGGGCACGCTCGGCCGCCGGGTGCGGCGGGAGACCGGGGCCACCATCCGCGACCTGGTCCAGGCGATCCCCTACCTCAACTCCTACATGGACATCCGGCGGTTCACCTCGCAGGCGCCCTCCGGTCTGGAGATCATCGCCAACGACGTCGACCCGGCCGTGTCGACGACGTTCAACGACGAGGACTACCGGCGCGCGATCGACGTGCTCGGCAACCAGTACCCGGTCATCCTGACCGACTCCGGTACGGGTCTGCTCTACAGCGCCATGCGGGGTGTGCTGGACCTCGCCGACCAGCTCATCATCATCTCCACGCCGTCGGTCGACGGCGCCAGCAGCGCCAGTACGACGCTGGACTGGCTCTCCGCGCACGGGTACGCCGATCTGGTCGCGCGGTCCCTCACCGTGATCTCGGGGGTGCGCGAGACCGGGAAGATGATCAAGGTGGAGGACATCGTCTCCCACTTCGAGACGCGTTGCCGGGGTGTCGTCGTCGTGCCGTTCGACGAGCATCTGGCGGCCGGTGCCGAGGTCGACCTCGACATGATGCGGCCGAAGGTGCGGGAGGCGTACTTCAACCTCGCGGCGATGGTCGCCGAGGACTTCGTCCGGCACCAGCAGGCGCACGGTCTGTGGACGTCCGACGGGAATCCGCCCCCGGTGGCGGCCCCGCCGATGCCCGGCCAGCCGTTGCCGCCGTACCAGCCGCTGCCGGGGCAGCCCATGCCCGGCCGGCCCATGCCCGGGCAGCCGTACACCGGTCAGCCCCAGCCTGGTCAACCCCCGGCCGGTCAGCCGTACCCCGGTCAGCCCTACCCCGGGCAGCCGGGGCAGTTCGCGCCCCCGCCGCAGCCCGGACAGCCCGGACAGCCCGGACAGGTTTACGGGCAGCAGGCCGGCCCCGCGCCCGTACCCGGGGCTCAGCCCATGCCCGGACAGCCCTACCCGCAGCCGGGCGCCGGCCCCCAGCCGGGACACTTCGGCCAGCCCGCTCAGCCCGGGCAGTTCCCGCCGCCGCCCCAGCCCCCGGCCCAGCCCGGCCAGCCCTATCCCCCGCAGCCCCCGCCGGGTCACCCCCCGGCCGGGCCGCCGCAGGCCCCGCAGGACGGTCAGGCTCCGCCGCCTCCCCCGCCCGCGCAGCAGCAGTAGGCAGCCGCACTCGCAGACGCGAAGGCCCGTTCCGTCTCCCGACGGGGCGGGCCTTCGCGCATGCGCAGGCAGAAGCGGCGGAAATCGGCCGCCACGCTCTCACCAGCGAGGCGTCAGTGGTCTCCACCAATGGGGGCCACGGAGCGGCGCATTTGTTGTTTCCGCAGGCCACATGGGGTTTGACATACCGTTGACGCGCGCAGACTGCCGCTGATAGACACACATTTCATTCCGTCGGCGTCTCCCGATCAAGCTCGTTCCAGCACCTTTACAGCTCGTTCCAGCCTGTTCACTTCTGTTCAAGCCCGCCTCGCGCGGGGCGCCCCGCGTCCCGCGCGGGCGACGACGCGAGGTCACCGAGCCATGAACACACACGATCAGCACGGCAGTGGACGTAACGGCCCCCGACCGGGGAGAACACGGTTCCTCGCCGCCGCGGGCGCCGCCGCGCTCCTCCTCGCGTCCGGGCTCGCCGCCCCCTCCGCGTCGGCCGCCCAGCCGGCCCGCACCGCCCAAGGCGCACAAGCCGCCCAGGCTGACCAGGCCGCGCAGGACAGCCAGGGCGACCAGGGCAAGAAGGTGCTCACCGTCGCCGTCGCGCAGAGCGTCGACTCGCTCAGCCCCTTCCTGGCCGTACGGCTGCTCAGCACGAGCATCCACCGGCTGATGTACGAGTACCTGACGAACTACGACCCCAAGGACAACCACGTCATCCCGGGTCTGGCCACCAAGTGGCAGTCGTCGCCGGACAAGCTGACCTGGACGTACACGATCCGCACCGACTCGAAGTGGTCGGACGGGCAGCAGGCCTCCGCCGAGGACGCGGCGTGGACGTTCAACAAGATGATGACCGACGAGGGCGCCGCCACCGCCAACGGGAGCTTCGTCGGCAACTTCGCCGAGGTGACCGCGCCCAGCCCCACCCAGCTGGTGATCCGGCTCAAGAAGCCGCAGGCCACGATGACCGCGCTCGACGTGCCGATCGTGCCCAAGCATGTCTGGGAGAAGGTCAAGGACTTCTCGAAGTTCAACAACGACAAGACCTTCCCGATCGTCGGGAACGGTCCTTTCGTGCTCACGGACTACAAGCCGGACAGCTATGTGCGACTGAAGGCCAATCAGGACTTCTGGCGGGGCGCCCCGAAGTTCGACGAACTGGTGTTCCGTTACTACAAGGACCAGGACGCCGCCGTCGCCGCGCTGCGCAAGGGCGAGGTGTCGTTCGTCGCCGGTTCGCCCTCGCTGACCCCCGCCCAGGCCGCCTCCCTCAAGGGCGACAAGGACATCCACGTCAACGACGCCCCCGGGCGCCGTTTCTACGCCCTGGCCACCAACCCGGGCGCACAGGCGAAGAACGGCACCGGGATCGGTGACGGCGACCCGTCGCTGCGGGACGAGCGGGTGCGGCACGCGCTGTTCATGGCGGTGGACCGCAAGACGATCGTCGACAAGGTGTTCCAGGGCCACGCGGTGGAGGGGCAGGGCTACGTCCCGCCGCGCTTCACGCAGTACTTCTACAAGCCGACGGCCGCTCAGGAGCTGAAGTACGACCCGGTCGAGGCGGGGCAGCTCCTCGACCAGGCCGGGTACGAGAAGAACGCCGACGGCAAGCGCGTGGGCAAGGACGGCAAGCCGCTGAACTACCGCGTCCTGTGCCACGCCACCGACCCGAACGACAAGGCGGTCGGCAAGTACCTCCAGGAGTGGTGGGGCAAGCTCGGCATCGGGATCACCCTCGACTGCCTGGACAACGTGACCGACCCGTGGCTGGCCGGCAAGTACGACCTGGCCTTCGACGGCTGGTCCGTCAACCCCGACCCGGACTTCGTGCTCTCCATCCACACCTGCGCCGCCCGCCCGCAGACCCCGAAGGACACCGGCGCCACCGACAACTTCATCTGCGACAAGACGTACGACGACCTGTACGCCCAGCAGCTCGCCGAGTACGACCCCGCCAAACGGGCGGACATCGTCAAGCGGATGGAGTCGCGGCTGTACGACCTGGGGTACATGAACGTCATGGCCTATCCGAACGCGGTCGAGGCCTACCGCACGGACCAGATCAAGTCGATCACCACCATGCCGTCCGCGGCGGGCAACATCTACGGGCAGGACGGCTACTGGAGCTGGTGGTCGGCCGTTCCCGCGGACTCCGGCGACTCCTCCGGCGGTTCGTCCTCGACCGGTGTCGTGATCGGGATCGTCGTGGGCGTCGTCGTCCTCGGCGGCCTCGCGGTGCTCTTCACCGTGCGCCGCCGCGCGACGGCCGAAGACCGTGAATAGGACGCCGACGACCGTGTCCCCGCGTACAGGTGCAGGTGCTCATGACCACTGAAGCGACATCCTCGCCGGCCGGGGGCGCCGCCGCCGGTCCGGCGGGATCCGGACCGGCGGCGGGATCAGGACCGGCGGGTTCCGGACCGGCGGCGGGATCAGGACCGGCGGGTTCCGGACCGGCGGGCGGGGGGCGGGCGGCCGGGGCGGCCCAAAGGCTCCTCGCCACCGGCTATCCGCGGTACGTGGCGGGCAAGCTGGCCGGCGCGGCCGTGTCCCTGCTCGCCGTCCTCGTCACCAGCTTCTTCCTCTTCCGGCTGATCCCGGGCGACCCGGTGAAGTTCATGACCGGCGGCCGTCCGGTCTCGGCGGAGCAGATCGCCGTCTACCGGCGGGAGTTCGGGCTCGACCTGCCGCTGTGGGAGCAGTTCACGCACTACTGCGGCAAGGCCCTCACCGGCGACCTCGGGACGTCGTACCAGTTCCGGGCGCCCGTCGTCGACAAGATCACCGAGGCGCTGCCCAACACCCTGCTGCTCACCGGCACGGCCTTCGTCCTCTACACCGCGCTGGGCGTCTTCCTCGGCACCCGCTCGGCGTGGCGGCACGGCAAGCTCGGGGACCGTGTCCACACCGGGCTGGCGCTGACGCTGTACTCCATCCCGTCGTTCTGGCTGGGGCTGCTGCTCATCATCGTCCTGTCGGTCGGCGTGGGCCCGGTCCCGGGCCTGTTCCCGACCGGCGGCATGGAGTCGGGCGGCAAGGAGGGCTTCGCCTACGTCCTCGACGTCGTCCACCATCTCGTGCTGCCGGTGGTGACGCTGGTCGCGGTCGAGTACGGGCAGACCCTGCTGGTCACCCGGTCGGCGCTGCTGGACGAGATGGGCAGCGACTATCTGACGACCGCGCGGGCGAAGGGGCTGCGCGACGATCTCGTACGGCGCCGGCACGCCGTGCCGAACGCGCTGCTGCCGACCGTGACGCTGATCTTCGTCAACCTGGGCCGGACCGTGGCCGGTGTCATCCTCGTCGAGACGGTCTTCTCCTGGCCGGGGCTCGGCGGGCTGTTCTACCAGGCGCTGAGCGTGCCCGATCTGCCGCTGGTGCAGGGGCTGTTCTTCGTCTTCGCCGCGGCGGTGATCGTGATGAACACTCTCGCCGACCTGCTGTATCCGCTGCTCGATCCGAGGGTGGGCCGATGACCGCCGAGACCACCGAAGCCGCCGAACCCGCCGGGAGCCGAGGGGGCACCGGGGACACGGGGAGCCCCGGAAGCCCCGGAAGCGCCGGGAAGAAGGCCGCGGCGCTCGGGCCCCGTGCGCTCGCCCGGCGGCGCCGCCGTGCCTCCGCCGCACGCTTCTGGAAGGAGTACCGCAAGCACCGCGCAGGCGTGTTCGGCCTCGCCGCGCTCGTGCTGTTCGCGCTCGTCGCGCTGACCGCGCCGCTGACCGTCGGGTCGGACGTGGACAGCGTGACCGACGCGCCGGGGCAGCCGTTGCAGGGCCCGAGCGGCCACTTCCCCCTCGGCACCGACCAGTTCGGGCGGAACCTGCTGGGGCTGCTCGTCTGGGGTTCGCGTGTCTCCCTGCTGGTCGGGCTGCTCGCCGCCGTGCTGTCCGTGGCGATCGGCGCGCTCATCGGGGTCACGGCGGGGCACTTCCGCGGCTGGTACGCCACGGTGATGATGCGGGTCACGGACTGGTTCCTGGTGATGCCTACCCTGGTGCTCGCCATCGCGCTCGCGACCGTCCTGTCCCGCTCCCTCGGCACGATCGTGCTGGCGATCGGCGTGACCACCTGGCCCACGACGGCCCGCCTGGTGCGGGCGCAGACGCTGGCGGTGGAGTCACGGCCGTACATCGAACGCGCGAAGGCGCTCGGCGGCGGGCACTGGCACGTCATGTCCCGGCACGTCCTGCCCAACGTCATGCCGCTGGTCCTCGCCCAGACGACCCTGATCATCTCCTCCGCGATCCTGGCCGAGGCGACGCTCGCCTTCCTCGGACTCGGGGATCCGACGGTGGTGTCCTGGGGCGGGCTGCTGCAGGACGCGCGGGAGGCGGGGGCGGTCAGCTCCGGCGACTGGTGGTACCTGGTGCCACCGGGCATCGCGATCGCCGTCGTGGCACTGGCGTTCACGCTGTGCGGGCGTGCCGTGGAAGCCGTTCTCAACCCCAGGCTGGGGGTGGCCCGTTGAGCCTCCTGGAGGTCCGGGACCTGCACGTGACGTATCCCGGCGGTGCCGCCGCCGTACGCGGCGTCGACCTGTCCCTCGGCGCGGGCGAGAAGCTCGGCATCGCGGGCGAGTCCGGCTGCGGCAAGTCCACGCTGGCGCTGTCTCTGCTGCGGCTGCTGCCCGCCGGGGCCCGTACCGGCGGGGAGATCCTGCTGGACGGCGAGGACGTGCTGGCGATGAAGTGGGGCCGGGTGCGGGCGGTGCGCTGGGCCGGGGCGTCGATCGTCTTCCAGGGCGCGATGCACTCGCTGAACGCCGTGCACCGCGTCGGCGACCAGATCGCCGAGCCGATCCTGCTGCACCGCAAGGCGAGCCCCGCCGGCGCCAGGAGGCGGGCCGGTGAGCTGCTGGAGCAGGTGGGACTGCCGGCGGCGCGCGCGTCCGCGTACCCGCACGAACTGTCCGGCGGCCAGCGGCAGCGCGTGATGATCGCGATGGCGCTGGCCTGCGACCCGCGGCTGATCATCGCCGACGAGCCCACCACCGCGCTGGACGTGATGATCCAGGCCCAGATCCTGCGCCTGATCGAGGAGTTGGTCAGCGAGCAGGACGTGGGCCTGATCATGATCAGCCACGACCTGGCCGTACTGGCCGACACCTGCGACCGGCTCGCGGTGATGTACGCCGGCCGGGTCGTCGAGGAGGGCCCGGCCCGGCAGGTCTACGAGGACGCCCGGCACCCCTACGGCAAGGCCCTGTCGGGGGCGTTCCCCCGGATCGGCGACCCGGGCTCGCGGTTCGCCCCGCGCGGTCTGCCCGGCGACCCGCCCGATCCGGCGGCGGTGCCGCCCGGGTGCGCGTTCCACCCGCGGTGCCCGGTCGCCCTGGACGTCTGCGCGACGCAGGACCAGGCACTGCGGGCGGCGGGCGCCGACCGGCGGGCG
The DNA here is from genome assembly GCF_040641015.1 of Streptomyces sp. NPDC021356. Taxonomy (NCBI): domain Bacteria; kingdom Bacillati; phylum Actinomycetota; class Actinomycetes; order Kitasatosporales; family Streptomycetaceae; genus Streptomyces; species Streptomyces sp. NPDC021356. The sequence continues at coordinate 43,259 of NZ_JBFACU010000040.1, forward strand.
GCGTGTGTGCGCGTCGGGGCCGGGGACGGCGACGGGGAGACAACTGGCGACGCGGCGTCCGCGCAGTCCGGGCATTCCGGGCGGTCCACGCAGGAGGCGCAGTCCACGCAGGACGCGCAGGACGCGGAAGTGAGGAGCAGCACCGCATGACGACCACCCCGCCCCCGCTGCTGAGCGTCGCGGGGCTGCACGTCGCCTTCCCCGGCCGGCACGGCGCGCCGACCGCCCGGGCCGTGGACGGCGTGGACCTCGAGATCCGGCCGGGCGAGATCGTGGCACTGGTCGGTGAGTCGGGCTGCGGCAAGACGACGCTGGCCCGTTCGCTGCTCGGCCTGGTCCCGCCGACCGCGGGCCGCGTCACCTTCGACGGCGCACCGCTCGACCACTCCGCCCGCGCCTTGAAGGCGTACCGCAAGCGGGCCCAACTGGTCCTCCAGGACCCGAGCGGCTCGCTCAACCCGCGGCACACGGTGTACGACGCCGTCGCCGAGGGCCTGCGCATCCACGGGTACGCGGGCGACGAACGGGCCGCGGTGGCCGAGGCCCTGTCCCGCGCCGGGCTGCGCCCGCCGGAGCGGTTCTTCCTGCGCTATCCGCACGAGCTGTCCGGCGGCCAGCGCCAGCGGGTCGTCATCGCGGGTGCGCTGGTCCTGGAACCGGAACTGCTCGTCGCCGACGAACCGGTCGCCTCCCTCGACGCGTCCGTGCGCGGCGAGATCCTGGCGCTGCTGCTGCGGCTGCGCACCGAACTCGGCCTCTCCGCGCTGGTGGTGACCCATGACCTGGGGCTGGCCTGGAACATCGCCGACCGCGTGGCGGTGATGTATCTCGGGCGGATCGTGGAGACGGGCGACGTGGAGCAGGTGCTGACCGCGCCCCGGCACCCTTACACCCAGGCCCTGCTGTCCGTGCTGCCGGAGGCGCCCGGGGCACCGGTCGTCCTCGCCGGTGAGCCCCCGGACCCGTCCCGTATCCCCGGTGGCTGCCGCTTCCACGCCCGCTGCCAGATCCTGGCCGGCGGCGAGGCGGCACGCGCCGGTGTAGCCGACGCGTGCCGGAGTGAGGACCTGGAGATCCTGCACGGCGGCGCCGAGACCCAGGTCGCCTGCCACTGGGCCCGGGCACGGACCGAAGGGGCTGCGTCGGGAGCCGCGGACGGCGCGGGGACGGCAGCGGGAGCCGCGGACGGCGCGGGGGCGGCGACGACGGCGACGGCAGCGTCAGCGGACTGACGGACGCGGGGCACGGCCGCGCGCTCCTGCGGGACGGCCGACCGCCGGACCGCCGACCGGCTGACGCGCCGACCACCGGACTACCGGCGGACGGACTATCCGCGGACGGACTGCCGGCGGGCGGACTGCCGGGCGTCCGGTCACCGGCCCACCGGACGTCCGGCGGCCCTGCGACGCCCACCGGTCAGCCGGCCTGCGGGGCAGCCGGGCCGTGCGTCAGCGCTGCTGCTCGTCCGCCGCGATGATCTCGCGGCACTTCTTGACGTCCTCGGACATCGTCTCCAGCAGGGCGTCCAGCGAGTCGAACTTGGCCTGGCCGCGGACGAAGGCCAGGAAGTCGACGGCGACGTGCAGACCGTACAGGTCGAGGCCGACGCGGTCGATCGCGTACGCCTCGACGGTGCGCTCGGTGCCGTCGAACTGCGGGTTCGTGCCGACGGAGACGGCGGCCGGCATCACCTCGCCCTGGGCGTGGAGGTAACCGGCGTAGACGCCGTCGGCGGGGATCGCGGTGTGCGGGAGCGTCTCGACGTTGGCCGTGGGGAAGCCCAGTTCGCGGCCCCGCTGGGCACCGCGGACCACCACGCCCTCCACCCGGTGCGGGCGGCCGAGGATCTCGCGGGCGCCCGTGACGTCGCCCTCGGCGACCAGACGGCGGGTCAGCGTCGAGGAGAACGGCTCGCCGCCGCCCGCCTCACCGGTGACGTACAGGTCGACGACCTCGACCTCGAAGTCGTAGAGCTTGCCCTGCTCGACGAGGAAGTCGACGTTCCCGGCGGCCCGGTGGCCGAAGCGGAAGTTCGGGCCCTCGACGACCGCCTTGGCGTGCAGCTTGTCGACCAGCACCTTGACGACGAAGTCGGCCGGGGACAGCTGCGAGAACTCGGTGGTGAAGGGCAGGACGAGGACCGCGTCCACGCCCAGCTCGGCCATCAGCTCGGCACGGCGGTGGTGGGGAGCGAGCAGCGGCGGGTGGCTGCCGGGGCGCACGACCTCGCTGGGGTGCGGGTCGAAGGTGACGACGACGGAGGGCACGCCCAGCTCCCGGGCGCGGTTCACGGCGTGCTCGATGATGAGCTGGTGGCCGCGGTGGACTCCGTCGTACGAGCCGATGGTGACGACGCTGCGCCCCCAGTCCTGGGGGATGTCCTCCAAGCCACGCCAGCGCTGCACTGTGACCGCTCCTCGTCGAACCCGTGTCCGTGTTGCCTAGATGCCGTCGTCTAGGTCGGCTTGCTGCCTTGTCCGCAGGTCTAAGGGTGCCATGCCGCGCGTTCCGCGCCCGCATCGGCATGGACGCTGTGACCGGGCGCACGTACCTGGACGGGGTGACCGGACCACGCTCCCGCACTCCGTCCACCTGCCCCTCCTCGCGCCCCGCCCCGGACGCCGTCAGACGGGGACCACCGCCCCGGCCAGGTTCTCGATCGCGCGGCGGGCGCTGGGGCCCACGACGGCGGCCCAGTCGTACGGGGCTCCGGTGAGCCAGCCGGCCACGCGTGCGGCGAAGCCGGGGACGTGCCGGGCCAGTTCCACGAGCGCGCGGTCGAACACGGCCGCGCCCTCCGGGGTGCGGACGAGCAGCAGGCCGACCCGGTGCACGAGGTGCCCGAGATCCTCGTCGGCGTTCGGCGCGGCGGCGCGCAGCACCGCGTCGAGCACGGCCGGGTCGCTCTCGTGGGCGAGCAGGAGGTCGAGGAGTTCCCGGCGCAGCGCCCGGGAGGCCGGGAGACCTGGAGCGACCAGCATCCCGCCGAGCGCCGACCGCAGCGCTGCCGGGCAGCCGCTCTCCAGGAGCCCGCTGACCAGGGGGAACAGCACCGAACGGGCATCCGGCCCGGGGCACAGGCGCCGGTCGACGCAGGCGGCCACGGCCTCCGCGGTGTCCGGTCGCCGCGCCACCGCCTCGCGGACGACGGCGGCGACGCGGCGGGCGAGGGCGGGCGTGGTGACCTCGGTGAGGGTCCGCAGTGTCTCCCCGGCGTCGGGGCCGTGCCGCAGCCGTTCCCCGAAGGCGGCCAGGACCGTCTCGGGGTGGGTGGCGAGAGCGGGGGCCAGCGCGCTCGGCGGGAGCTGGGCGTCGCCGGTCGCGAAGTGCCGCAGGGCCTGCGGCAGATGGCGGGCGCGCGCGGCGGGGTCCGCGACTAGGAGGGCGAGCGCGTGGCCGTGCAGGGCGGTGTCGGCGGGGCGGGCGAGGACGGCGAGGGCGGCGCGGCACAGCAGTTCGCGGTCGGTCCCGGTCCGCGCGTGGGGGGCGGTGCGCAGGCCGTACTCGACCGCCGTCGTGCGGCGGTCCTGGCGTTCGTCGCACGCCCACCGGTCGACGGCCCGGCACAGCGCGGACGGTTCCTCCTCGGCGAGCGCGGTCAGCAGTTCGGCGGCCCGCGGGTGCGCACAGTCGGCAAGGGTGTCGGCGAGGTCGTCGGGGGCGCGGTGCCGGTGGGCGTAGAGCAGCGCCTGGGCGGCCGTGGCCACGGTGGCCCGCGGGGCCGCGGGCAGGGGCCGCTCGTCGTCGAACCAGCGGGTGAGGTGCGGTCCTACGGCGGCCGGGTCGGCGGTGAGGAGGCACGCGAGGGCGTCGAGGTAGCGGGGCGGGCGCGGGGCGCGTGGAGCGCGGGCCCGCGTGCCGAGAGAGGGCGCGGTCGGGGCGGCTGCGTCGGCACGGGTGAGGGATGTGCCGGGCGAGTCGGGCGAGTCGGGCGGCTCCCGGGTCGGATCGTCGGCGACGAGGAGGCGCCTGAGCAGGTCGCAGCGGTCGGTGACCGGCAGGTGCAGCGCGGTCCAGAAGGCGGGTCCGAAACCGCCGGGCACGGGCAGGCCGCACTCCCGCCAGACGCCGAGCCGGTCGGCGAGCAGCCGCAGCACACCGGCGTACGGCGCCGCGTCCGGGACGCGCAGGAGGACCGCGGCGAGCAGCCGCGACGCCCACCAGGAGTGCGGGTCGCCGTCCAGGGCGCACAGCAGTTCCTCCAGCCGGACGGCGAGCCGGCGCGTGCCGTGGTGGCGGGCCAGCAGGAGCAGGGCCTGGACGACCGGGCCGATGCGGTGGTGCGGGACGGGCCGGGGGTGGCGCGGTTCACCGGGGACGTGCCGCCGGTGGACCAGGACGCGCAGGGCTTCGTCCAGGTCGAGGTGGGCGCCCTGGATCCAGTCGGCGAGTTCCTCGTGCGCGAAGCGGTAGCCGTCGCCGGCCGGGACGAGAAGTCCCTCGGTGAGGACGGCGGACGCCCAGCCGGTGCCGCCGCCGAGACGGGCGGGGGCCGGCCCCCACGGGAACACCTCTTCGAACGTCGCCCGGTCCAGTCCGCCCGGACCGGGGCCGAGGCTGCGGCGGGCGGCCTCGTGCACCTGGCCGGAGACCTTGGCCGCGAGGCGGCGGACCGCTGTACCGCGCAGGTCGTTCTCCGCGGCGAGGCGGACCGCGACGCGCAGGCACATCAGGTCCAGGTGGGCCGCGAGGACGTCGGTACGGTCCAGGCGGGGGTGGCCGCCGGTGCCGGGCAGGGCCGCGCGCACCTCGGCCAGGAGCCGGAGGGTGAGCGGGTGCCGGGCGTCGGCCTCCGCCAGGGCGCCGTCCGGGACGCCGTACCGGGCGCGGGCCTCACGCGCCTCCTCCGGCCGCAGGTCGCCGAGGAGCAGACAGGGCGGCGGAAGGCCCGGCAGGCAGGCCCGGCCCTCCGCACCCTCATGGCCCTCCGCACCCCCGACGCCTTCCGCGCCCCCGATGCCCTCGGCACCCCCGATGCCCTGCGTACCCGGGACCTCCCCCAACCGGCCGGCGTGCTCGGCGGGGCCCGGCTCCCCGGCGCGCCCGCCCGCCTCCGATCCGGTCGGCAGATGCAGCAGATCCGGCGGGAACAACGCCCCCGCTCCCTCCCAGTACTCGTCCCGGCACGCCACCACCAGCCGCGCTCCCGTGGCACGCAGCCACCGCGCGGTCGCCCCGGTCCACTCGGCGAGCCGTCGGGCGAGGACGGCCGGCATCTCCTCGGGGCCGTCCAGCAGGACCAGCAGCGGGCGTCCGTGGGCGCGGGCGAGACGGGCGACGCGCTCCGGGGTGAGGTCGGTGAGGTCGGTCGGCAGCGGTGCCCGAGCGGCGGACACGATCCGGGCGGCGCGGTCCAGCGCCCGGCCCGCCGCGTCCGCCACCGAGGCGTCGGCGCCGTCCAGGTCGGCCCCGCGCAGCCAGAGGGTGGGCGCGGGGGCGTCTCCCCGGGCGCGGCGCCCGGCCAGCGCCGCGAGTTCGGTGGTACGGCCGCTGCCGGGCGCCCCCACGAGGCCCAGCACGGCGGCCGGGCCGTGCCCGAACGCCTCCAGCTCCCGCAGCACGCCGGCCCGTTCGACCGGCCCCCGGGGCCGGCCGCTCGCCGGGCCCGGCCGGACGGTCACCGGGCCGGACCCGGCGGCCGGCGGGCTGGACACTGCCGTCACCGGACCGGTCAGGACGGTGGCCGAGCCCGCCAGGACGGTAGCCGGTCCCCCCGGGACGGCTTCCGAGCCCACCGAAGCGGCCCCGGGCCCCGTCAGGACGGTCGCCGGGGCGGACGCGTGGTCCGGCAGGGCGCCGCGGGGCGCGTCCTGCGCCACGGAGGTGGCCGTCAGTTCCAGAACGCCCGCCACGTTGAGATCGGGGCCGTAGGCGGGCACGGTGGCCGCGTTGCGGGCGAGCAGCTCGGTCAGGGGGCCGTCGTCGAACGGCAGCGGCACGGCGAACCCGGCGCCCCCGGTGCCGGAGCGCAGCGCCGTGCCGAGGACGCCGACCACGGCGCCGGTCTCCAGGTCGAGCACCGGTCCCCCCGCCGCCCCACCGCCCGGCCGGAGCGCGTCGCGGCCAGCCGTGCCGATGGCCAGTTCGAGGACGCCGGGCAGGAGATGGAAGCGGTCCGCGGCCGGGTAGGTCACGGCGGTCGTGCCCAGTACGCGGGCCTCGCGCCAGCCCCCGGCGGGGAACCGTACGTACTGTCCCGTCCGCACCCGGCCGCGCACCGACACGGGCAGCGGGGGCACGTCCAGGCCCTCGGTCCGTACGAGGGCGAGGCCCAGCCCGGGCAGCGAGGTCACCGCGGCGGAGGTCACCACGCAGGAGCGGTCGTCCGCGCCCGGGGTGTGCAGCACGAGGCGGGTGAGGCCGTCGACGGCCTCGTGGCTGGTGATCACCGTGCCCCGGTGGTCGGCGGCGAAGCCGGTGCCGCGGGGGCGCCCCGCCGGGTCGCGGACGCACACCAGGGCGCCCTCCAGGAGGCGGTCGCGGGCCCCGGCCGTGGCCAGGTGGACCGATCGGCGGGCCGCCGCCGCGCCGTACGGGTCGGCGCACGCCGGTGCCCTCAGGGCGGGCCGACCGCCGCCGCTCCCGACGGCGGGGGCATCGGCGGGCGTCTCGGCGGCCGGCCGGCTCCCCCGGCCGTGCGCGGCCGTCGGCCGCGGGGCCCCTGCTCCCATGGTCGGACCTCCCCGCCGTGCCGTCGTGCAGCCTGTCCAGGCTCTGCCCTGACTCGACGGTAGGCACGGAACGATCAGCCGGGAAGATCGTGAGGCGAACGCGCCCCCCTGCGCTCCCTCCGTTCACTCCGAGCGCCTGCACGGTCGGGTGAATAGCCGGGGGTCGCCGGATACACCCTAGGAGTGGGGGAACCGAGGGGGGACCGTGGAGCGGCGGCCGGGGAACACCCCGTGTCCGCCGCCGCCGCTCCACGGGCGACCGGGTCAGCCGAAGACTGCCAGGCTCTTGGCCTTGCCCCGCTGGTCCTCCACCAGCGCGAGGAAGCGTCCCTCGGGGTCGAAGACGGCGACGGGGCCCGCGCCCGCGTACTCCTCGGGCATCTCCAGGCGCACGCCGTTGGTGAGCAGCCGGGCCCGCCGGGTGTCGACGTCCCAGCGGGGGAAGGCAGCGGTGGCGGCGTCGGCGACCGGCATGACGGTCAGCTCCTGCTGGAGCTGGTCGAGCGTCCTTGCGGCGTCCAGCTTGTAGGGGCCCACGCGGGTGCGCCGCAGCGCCGTGAGGTGGCCGCCGACACCGAGGTCGGCGCCCAGGTCGCGGGCGAGGGCGCGGATGTAGGTGCCCGAGGAGCAGACCACCGAGACGACCAGGTCGAGCACGGGGGTGCCGTCCTCGGCGACGGCCTCGCGCACGTCGTACACCTGGAAGGAGGAGATGGTCACCGGCCGGGCCGGGATCTCGAACTCCTCGCCCTCGCGGGCCCGCTTGTACGACCGCACGCCGTTGATCTTGATGGCGCTGACCTTGGACGGCACCTGCATGATGTCGCCGGTCAGCTTGGCCACGGCGATGTCGACGGCCTCGCGGGTGACCCCTGAGGCATCGGCGCAGGAGGTGATCTCCCCTTCGGCGTCGTCGGTGAGCGTGTTCTGGCCGAGCCGGACGGTGCCGACGTACTCCTTCTCGGTCAGGGCGAGGTGCCCGAGGAGCTTGGTGGCTTTCTCCACGCCGAGGACGAGGACCCCGGTCGCCATGGGGTCGAGGGTGCCGGCGTGGCCGACGCGGCGGGTCTTCGCGATCCCGCGCATCTTGGCCACGACGTCGTGCGAGGTGAAGCCCGACGGCTTGTCGACGATGACGAGGCCGTCGGGCGGGGTGGGCTTGCTGGTCATTCGGTGCTGTCGTCCGTCTCGTCGGCGTCGTCCTCGGAGCCCGGCTTGCGGTACGGGTCCGCGCCGGCGGCGTAAGCGGCGCCCGCGGACGCCTCCCGCACCTTGGCGTCGGACTGGCGTGCCTTGTCGAGCAGGTCCTCGATGGTCCGGGCGGTGTCCGGGAGGGCGTCCGCGACGAAGGTGAGGGTCGGGGTGAACTTCACCCCGGCCGCCCGGCCGACCTCGGAGCGCAGGATGCCCTTGGCGCTCTCCAGCCCGGCCGCCGCGGCCGCGCGCTCCTCGTCGTCGCCGTAGACCGTGTAGAAGACGGTCGCCTCCCGCAGGTCGCCCGTGACCCTGGTGTCCGTGATGGTGACGTGCGAGCCGAGCCGCGGGTCCTTGATCCCGCGCTGCAGCTTCTGGGCCACCACCTCTCGGATGAGGTCCGCCAGCCTTTTCGCCCGCGCGTTGTCGGCCACTGGTCCGTCTCCCGTTCTTTTCTCTTCTACGTTCTGTGGTGTGGTGCCATGTGGTGCGCTCCGCCGCGCCGCTAGCCGTCGTCCTCGCCGTGGAAGCGCCGCCTGACGGACAGCAGCTCCACTTCGGGACGCCCGGCGACCAGCCGCTCGCACCGGTCCAGTACGTCGGTCAGGTGTGTCGCGTCGCCCGAGACCGCGGCGAGGCCGATGACGGCTCGCCGGTGGAGGTTCATGTGGTCCACCTCGGCCACGCTCACCGCGTACTTGCGCTGGAGCTCGGCGACGATCGGGCGGACGACGGAGCGCTTCTCCTTCAGCGAGTGGACGTCGCCGAGGAGGAGGTCGAAGGACAGAGTCCCCACGTACATGTGTGTCCGGGTTGCCCGCCGGTACGGGGTCGATGGTCCTGCCTTCGATACGGGCAGGGACATCAAGAACGGTACCCCGAACCCGGCGGAGGCTCGACGGGGTTTCCCTCCCGCCCGGCCGGAGCGGTGCGCAGCGGGGCCCGACACGGCGCACCGGCCGACGGGAAGCAGTCCCGTCGGCCGGTGCGCGCGCTGCGTGGGGTGTTACACCCGCGGCTTCTCGCGCATCTCGTACGTCGCGATGACGTCGTCGACCTTGATGTCGTTGAAGTTTCCGAGGTTGATACCGCCCTCGAAGCCTTCGCGGATCTCGGTGACGTCGTCCTTGAAGCGACGCAGGCCCTCGATGTTGAGGTTCTCCGCGATGACCTTGCCATCGCGCAGGAGCCGGGCCTTGGTGTTGCGCTTGACCTCGCCGGAGCGGATGAGGACACCCGCGATGTTGCCCAGCTTGGACGACTTGAAGACCTCGCGGATCTCCGCCGTGCCCAGCTCGACCTCTTCGTACTCCGGCTTGAGCATGCCCTTGAGGGCCGCCTCGATCTCCTCGATCGCCTGGTAGATGACCGAGTAGTACCGGACGTCCACACCTTCGCGCTCGGCCATCTGCTGCGCACGGCCGACCGCGCGCACGTTGAAGCCGATCACGATGGCGTCGGAGCCCATCGCCAGGTCGATGTCGGACTCCGTGACCGCACCGACGCCGCGGTGCAGGACGCGGATGTCGACCTCTTCGCCGACGTCCAGCTGGAGCAGCGAGGACTCGAGGGCCTCGACGGAACCGGAAGCATCACCCTTGATGATCAGGTTCAGCTGCTGGACCTCGCCGGCCTTGAGCACCTTGTCCAGGTCCTCCAGGGACACGCGGCGCGTGCGCTTGGCGAACGCGGCGTTGCGCTCACGGGCTGCGCGCTTCTCCGCGATCTGGCGGGCCGTACGGTCCTCCTCCACCACGATGAAGTTGTCACCCGCACCCGGGACGTTGGTCAGGCCCAGGACCTGGACCGGCGTCGACGGGCCGGCCTCGGCGACGTTGTTGCCGTTGTCGTCGAGCATGGCGCGCACGCGGCCGTAGGCGTCGCCCACCACCATCGTGTCGCCGACCCGCAGGGTGCCTCGCTGGACGAGGACCGTCGCCACGGCACCGCGGCCGCGGTCGAGACGGGACTCGATCGAGATGCCCTGCGCGTCCTGGTTCGGGTTGGCCCGCAGGTCGAGCGAGGCGTCGGCGGTCAGGACGACCGCTTCCAGCAGGTTGTCGATGTGCAGACCCTGCTTGGCGGAGATGTCGACGAACATGGTGTCGCCGCCGTACTCCTCGGCCACCAGGCCGTACTCGGTCAGCTGACCGCGCACCTTGGTCGGGTCCGCGCCCTCGACGTCGATCTTGTTGACCGCGACGACGATCGGCACGTCGGCCGCCTTGGCGTGGTTGAGCGCCTCGACCGTCTGCGGCATGACGCCGTCGTTGGCCGCGACGACCAGGATCGCGATGTCCGTCGACTTCGCACCACGGGCACGCATGGCGGTGAACGCCTCGTGACCCGGGGTGTCGATGAAGGTGATCGCGCGGTCCTCGCCGTTGACCTCGGTCGCGACCTGGTAGGCACCGATGTGCTGGGTGATGCCGCCGGCCTCGCCCGCGATGACGTTCGTCTTGCGGATGGCGTCGAGCAGTCGGGTCTTGCCGTGGTCGACGTGACCCATGACGGTGACCACCGGCGGGCGGACGACCAGGTCCTCCTCGGTGCCCTCGTCCTCGCCGAACTCCAGGTCGAAGGACTCGAGCAGCTCGCGGTCCTCCTCCTCGGGGCTGACGATCTGGACGTTGTAGTTCATCTCGCCGGCCAGGAGCTGCAGCGTCTCGTCGGAGACGGACTGCGTGGCCGTGACCATCTCGCCCAGGTTCATCATGACCGCGACGAGCGACGCCGGGTTGGCGTTGATCTTCTCGGCGAAGTCGGTGAGCGACGCGCCGCGGGAGAGACGGATGGTCTCGCCGTTGCCGCGCGGCAGCATCACGCCGCCGACGCTCGGGGCCTGCATGGCCTCGTACTCCTGGCGCCGCTGCCGCTTCGACTTGCGGCCACGACGCGCCGGACCGCCGGGACGGCCGAAGGCACCCTGCGTGCCGCCACGGCCACCGGGACCGCCCGGACGACCGCCGAAGCCGGGACGGCCACCGCCGCCACCGAAGCCGCCGCCACCGGGGCCACCGCCACCGGGACGACCGGCGAAGCCGCCGCCGCCACCGGGACGACCGCCGCCGCCACCGCCCGGACGGCCGGCGAAGCCGCCGCCACCGGGACGACCGGCACCGCCGGGACGACCCGCACCGCCCGGACCGCGGCCGCCGGGGCCACCGCCGGGACGCGGGCCGGCAGCGGGACGCTGCGGCATCATGCCGGGGTTCGGACGCGGGCCGCCGGGACGGGGACCGCCCGGACCGCCCTGCGGACGGGGCATCGAGCCCGGGGTCGGGCGCGGACCGCCCGGAGCCTGCGGACGCGGACCGCCGCCCTGGGCGCCGGCCCCCTGCGGACGGGGACCGCCGCCGGGAGCGCCGGGGCCGCCGGGCCGCTGGCCCTGCGGACGGGGCGCCTGCGGGCGCGCCATACCGGTGGAGCCACCGGAGGTGAAGGGGTTGTTGCCCGGACGCGGACCGGCCGGACGGGCGCCCGGACGCGCGGCCTGGCCGCCGGGACGCGCGGCGCCCTGGCCCGGACGGGCCTGACCCTGGCCACCGCCGGCGGGACGACCGCCGCCGGGCTTGGGAGCACCGGGACGGGCGCCACCGGGGCGCGGGCCCTGGGAGGCGGCCGGGGACGGAGCCGGGGCCGACGGCGGAGCGGTGAACTCCGGCGCGGCCGGCGCGGCCGGGGCCGGACGCGGGGCGGGCTTGGGACCCGGCACCGGACGCGGGCCGGGAGCGGCCGGCGCGGGGGCCGAGGGGGCCGAGGGCTGCTGCGCCGCGGCGGGCTTGGGGGCGGCCGGCGGCTTGGGCGCAGCCGGACGGTCCCCCACTGGCTTAACGCCGTGGGAGGGGCCCCCAGCCTGCGCCGGGGAGGGCGCCGGGGGCCTGGGGGCGGCCTTCTTCGGGGCACCCGGCTTGGCGGACCTGCCGCTGCCGTTGCCCTGCTGGAAGGCGTCAGTCAGTTTGCGTACTACGGGCGCCTCGATCGTCGAGGATGCCGATCGGACGAATTCACCGAGTTCCTGGAGCTTGGCCATGACGACCTTGCTCTCCACACCGAACTCCTTGGCGAGTTCGTATACCCGGACCTTAGCCACTTCGCTCCTTTGAGGTCCGGGTTGCGGCCGGACCGTCGCTAGTTCATGGGCGTACTCATCGCGTACTCATCGAGTGCTCATCGCAATCTCGACCTGCTTTCGACTCGCGAGGTACCAGGCCGCACGGAGGCTTCCGTACGACATGTCTTCCTACCGTGTTGCCTGTTCGGCAACTGTTGTCCGCTCGACGTGCCGGCGCAACGCCTTTGTGTCGAGCGCTCCCGGGGCGCGCAACGCCCGCGTGAACGCCCGGCGGCGTACCGCCTGGTCGAGACAGACCAGGGCGGGGTGTACGTACGCACCCCGGCCGGGCAGCGTACCGCGAGGATCAGGGGCGCACTCGCCCTCGATCGCCACGGTCCGCAGCAGATCCGTCTTGGCCGCTCGTTCCCGGCACCCCACACAGGTGCGCTCAGGGCATGCTCGGGCCCGCGTCCGGCCAGACACCCTCAAGTCTACCTCCCCGCGCACACCTCACCCCTTTGGGGCAGGAATCGAACGGCCTGTTGTCGTGTTCGCAGCGCTGTGCGGTCCGGATCTATTCCCCGGCCTGCTCGGTGTCCGGCCGGATGTCGATGCGCCAGCCGGTGAGGCGGGCGGCGAGGCGGGCGTTCTGGCCCTCCTTGCCGATCGCCAGGGAGAGCTGGTAGTCCGGCACGGTCACGCGGGCGGAGCGGGCCGCCAGGTCCACGACCTCCACCTTGGAGACGCGGGCCGGGGAGAGCGCGTTCGCCACCATCTCGGCCGGGTCGTCCGACCAGTCGACGATGTCGATCTTCTCGCCGTTCAGCTCGCCCATGACGCTGCGCACCCGGCCGCCCATGGGGCCGATGCAGGCACCCTTGGCGTTCAGGCCCGAACGGGTGGACCGCACCGCGATCTTCGTACGGTGACCGGCCTCACGGGCGATCGCCGAGATCTCGACGGAGCCGTCCGCGATCTCCGGCACCTCCAGGGCGAAAAGCTTCTTCACCAGGTTCGGGTGCGTACGCGAAAGGGTGACGGAGGGACCGCGCACGCCCTTGGCCACCCGGACGACGTACGACCGCAGGCGCATGCCGTGCGGGTACGTCTCGCCGGGCACCTGCTCCTGCACCGGCAGGATGGCCTCCAGCCTGCCGATGTCCACGAGGACGTTCTTCGGGTCGCGGCCCTGCTGGACCACGCCGGTGACGATGTCGCCCTCGCGGCCGGCGTACTCGCCGAGCGTCGCGTCGTCCTCGGCGTCGCGCAGCCGCTGCAGGATGACCTGCTTGGCAGTGGTGGCGGCGATACGGCCGAAGCCGGACGGGGTGTCGTCGAACTCGCGGGCCTCCTGGCCCTCCTCGAGGTCCTCGGGGTCCTCCTTCGCCCACACGGTCACGTGGCCGGTCTGCCGGTTCAGCTCCACGCGCGCGTGGCGGCGGCTTCCCTCGGTGCGGTGGTAGGCGATGAGGAGGGCCGACTCGATCGCCTCGACCAGCAGGTCGAAGGAGATCTCCTTCTCCCGCACCAAGCCCCGCAGGGCGCTCATGTCGATGTCCACGGCTACGCCTCCTCCTCTTCCTTCATGTCCTTCTTGACCTTGTCGTCCTTGCGGCTGAACTCGACCTGCACGCGCGCCCTGACGACGTCCGGGAAGGCGACGCGGCGGGCCGTGGGCCTGCGGCCCTTGACCCCCGGCACTTCGAGGTCGAGTCCTTCCTCGTCGACGGCGACGATCCTGGCCACCAGTTCGCCGCCCTCGGACAGCTGGAACTTCACCAGGCGGCCCGTGGCGCGCACGTAGTGGCGGTGCTGCGCAAGGAGGCGCTCGGCGCCCGGGGTACCGACCTCGAGGGTGTACTCCCCGTCGCCCATCGCGTCCGTCTCGTCGAGCTTCGCCGAGAGCGCGCGGCTCACATCGGCGATCGCGTCCAGGTCCGCTCCGGTGTCGGAGTCGACGACGACGCGCAGCACCCGCTTGCGTCCTACGGAGTCCACGGCGATCTCTTCGAGATCCAGTCCCTCGGAGGTGACGAGCGGTTCCAGCAGTTCCCGCAGCCTCTCGCTCTGGGTGGTGCTCATCCGGGTGACTCCTCGGCCGCGTGTGCTGTTGTGGGACGGTTCGCGTGTCTGGTCAAAGGGTATCCGGTCGCAGGGGGTGTTGCGGTCCACCTGGGCGAGGGTGGTGCCGCTGAGTCGTGCCCGGGGCACGCGCGGGTACGGTGATCACGGGCGAGCCGCCCCTCCCGCTTCCGTACGTACGCACCCGAGGACGTCTGCCGTGCCGTTCCCCTCACCCTCGCGGGCCCCCTCGGGCCCGCGCAGAAGGAGTCTGCTCGCCTCGGCGGCGGGAGCCGCCCTGATCGCCGGGGGCTCCGCCTGCTCCGCCGGGAGCGACGGCTCCGGGTCCGTCAGCGGCGGCCCCTCGCTCGCCGACCGGGTCCGCGCCGCCGCGGCACGCGACAGCCAGGGGCTGGTGCGGCGTTACGACGCCGTCCTCGCCGCGCATCCGTCGCTGGCCGGACGGCTGGGGCCGCTGCGGGCGGAGATTGTGCGGCACGTGGCGGCCTTCGGCGGTACGGACCGCTCCTCCCCCTCCGCCACGGGCTCCCCGGACGCCCCGGCCGGCTCCGGAACGCCGCCGACGGCCACGGCGACGGACGCCGTCAGGGCGGCAGCGGGAGCGACCGGGCCGGCCGCTCCTCCTGGTCCCGCCGGGGCCACCGTCCCGGCGAGCGAGAAGGACGCGCGCGCGGGGCTCGCCGCCGCGGAGCGGTCGCTCGCCGACCGCCGCACCGAGACGCTGCTCCAGGTGCCCGGCGAACTGGCGCGGCTGCTGGCCTCGGTGGCGGCGGCCGGGGCGGCGCACGCGTACCTGCTGACGGAGGGAGACAAGTGAGCCGGGCGACGGCGGACCGGGAGGTCCGCGCCCTCCAGGCGGCGCTGGCCGCGGAGCACGCGACGGTGTACGGCTACGGCGTCGTGGGCGGCCGGATCGGCGGACAGCGGCGCGGCCAGGCCCGGTCCGCGTACGACGCCCACCGGGCACGCCGCGACGCCCTGGTCCGCCAGGTCCGGGACCTGGGCGGCAGCCCGGTCGCCGCGGCGGCGGGGTACGCGCTGCCGTTCCCCGTGCCGGACTCGGCCGCCGCGGTGCGCTTCGCGGCCGAACTGGAGGACCGGGTGGCCGGGGTCTACTCCGACCTGGTGCGGGCCTCGGCCGGGCAGCGCAGGCGGGACGCGGCCGGGGCGCTGCGCGAGGCGGCGGTCCGGGCGGCGCGCTGGCGCGGGGGGAGCGTAGCCTTCCCGGGGCTCGCCGAACGCGCCGGTACCGACGGGAGCCCGTCGGCGACCCCGAGGGCGTAGCGCGGCAGGCGCCCGGCGGCGGGGCCGGCCCGGCGTCCGCCCAGGACGCGCGGAGATCGGCCGCTGAGAGCACGCGGACCACGGAGACCGGGGAACGCGCCCGAACGCATCGGCACCACCCGAACCATCCACCGCGCAGGAAGGAAACACTCGCGCATGGCTTTCGAACCGCCGCGCCGTCTGGTGCGGGCGCTCGGCGAGACGGCACCGGACGGTGACGACTGGCTGGAGCAACTGCCCGCGCTGGCCGAACAGGCTGTAGCGCTGCGCGAGTTGAGCGTCGAGCGGGTGCAGGTGCCCGGAGGGCGCAGCAGCCTGGTGGTGCTGGTCCGGACGGCGCAGGGGACGCCGGCCGTACTGAAGCTCGCCCCGCCCCGGGCCCGGCCCGAGAGCGAGCGGGCGGCGCTCGCGCACTGGGGCGGCCGTGGTGCCGTACAGCTGCTGGAGCCGGCCGGGACGGGCGAGGGGGTGCTGCTGCTGGAGCGGCTGCATCCGGACGTGTCGGTGCGTTCGCTGCCCGAGGCACGCGCGCTGCTGGAGGCCGCGGGCACGCTGCGGCGCCTGTGGGTGGAGCCGCCCGACGCGCACCCGTTCGAGACGGTCGCGGGGCGGACGGCGCGGCAGGCGGAGGCGATGCGGGCGAGCGCGGAGCGCGACGCGGAGGTGGCGCCGCTGGTCGAGGCGGCGCTCGCGGCTCGCGAGGGGCTGCTGGCGGCGCCGCCCGAACAGCGGTTGCTGCACGGCACCTTCCGGCAGAGCAAGGTGCTCGCCGGGGACCGGATGCCGTGGCTGGCCGTGGGGCCGGATCCGGTGGTCGGCGAGGTCGCGTTCGATCTGGCGCGGCTGGTCCGCGACCGGGTGGAGGACCTGATCGCCTCGCCGTCCGGGCCGGCCATCACGCGGCGCCGGATCAAACGGCTGGCGGAGTCACTGGAGGTGGACCGGGAGCGGCTGGGCGGCTGGACCCTGTTCCGCGCCGTGGAGTCGGGTGTGCGGGCACGCCGGGTGGGCCGCCACCAGGACGCCGAACTGCTCCTGGAGTTCGCCGGCTGGCTCTGACCCGGCGAACACGCTCAGGGGCGTCGCAGCGGCCCTTCGGCACTGGCGGCGTCCGGGCACCGTGACCGCGCGGGGCGGCCGCCCCGCCGGGACGGGTCAGGCCCCTCCCGGGTGCGGGCGGGGCCTGACCTGCTGTTCCGTGGGGCCGCTGGACGCTATGCGGTGAGGCGGGCGATGGCCTCGTCGACCGTCAGTTCCTCGCGCTCGCCGGTGCGGCGGTCCTTGAGTTCGACGACGCCCTCGGCGGAGCGGCGGCCGGCGACGAGGATCTTGGGGACGCCGATCAGTTCGGCGTCCGTGAACTTCACGCCCGGGGAGACTCCGGCGCGGTCGTCGACGAGGACGCGGACGCCGGCGGCGGCCAGCTTCCCGGAGACGTCGAGGGCCAGTTCGGTCTGGAGTGCCTTGCCCGCGGCGACCACGTGCACGTCGGCCGGGGCCACCTCGGCGGACCAGACCAGCCCGTGCTCGTCGGCGTGCTGCTCGGCGAGGGCCGCGACCGCGCGGGAGACGCCGATGCCGTAGGAGCCCATGGTGACGCGGACCGGCTTGCCGTTCTGGCCGAGGACGTCGAGCTTGAGGGCGTCGGTGTACTTGCGGCCGAGCTGGAAGATGTGGCCGATCTCGATGGCGCGGTCCAGCTTGAGGCCGGTGCCGCACTTCGGGCAGGGGTCGCCGTCCTGCACCACGACCACGTCCACGTACGCGTCGACCTGGAAGTCACGGCCGGCCACGACGTTCTTCGCGTGCGTGTGCTCCTTGTTGGCGCCGGTGATCCAGGCGGTGCCGGGGGCCACGCGCGGGTCGGCGATGTAGGTGACCTTCTCGCCCAGGCCCTGCGGGCCGACGTAGCCGCGCACCAGGTCGGGACGGCCGGTGAAGTCCTCGGCGGTGACCAGTTCGACGGCGGCCGGGGCGAAGTGCGCCTCGACCTTGTCCATGTCGACCTCGCGGTCACCGGGGACGCCGACGGCGACGATCTCGCCGTCCACCTTCACGAGGAGGTTCTTCAGCGTGGCGGAGGCGGGGACGCCGAGGGAGGCGGCGAGGGTCTCGATGGTGGGGGTGTCCGGGGTCGGGATCTCCTCGGCCGCGGGTACGGCGGAGCCGTCCACCGGCTGCAGCTCGTAGGTGATCGCCTCGGTGTTGGCGGCGAAGTCGCAGTTCGGGCAGTCGGCGAAGGTGTCCTCGCCGGCCTCGGCCGGGGCGAGGAACTCCTCGGAGCGGGAGCCGCCCATGGCGCCGGCGGTGGCGGCGCAGATCCGGTAGTCGAGGCCGAGGCGCTCGAAGATGCGCTGGTAGGCCTGGCGGTGCAGGCCGTAGGACTCGGCGAGGCCCTCGTCGGTGGTGTCGAAGGAGTAGGAGTCCTTCATCAGGAACTCCCGGCCGCGCAGGATGCCCGCACGCGGCCGGGCCTCGTCGCGGTACTTGCTCTGGATCTGGTAGAGGATGACCGGCAGGTCCTTGTAGGAGGACGCCTGGTCCTTCACCAGCAGGGTGAAGATCTCCTCGTGGGTCGGGCCGAGCAGGTAGTCGCCGCCCTTGCGGTCCTGGAGGCGGAACAGCTCGGCGCCGTACTCGTTCCAGCGGCCGGTCGCCTCGTACGGCTCCCTCGGCAGCAGGGCGGGCAGCAGCACCTCCTGGGCGCCGATGGCGTCCATCTCCTCACGGACGATCCGCTCGACGTTCGCGAGGACCTTCTTGCCCAGCGGCAGCCAGCTCCAGACGCCCGCGGCGGTGCGGCGGACGTAGCCGGCGCGGACCAGCAGCTTGTGGCTGAGGACCTCGGCGTCGGCGGGGTCGTCGCGCAGCGTCTTGGCCATCAACTGGGACATGCGCTGGACCGGTGCGTTCGCCATCGTTCTCGTACTCCTGCCGGGGATCGGTGATGGCTAGGAGGTTAGCCGGGCGGAAGGCGGCGGCGGTAATCGCCTCAGCGGCCGCCGGCCGGGCGGCGGCGCAGGGGCAGCGGGGCGCCCATCACGGCGTACGGCTTCGGGGCGCTGGGGAAGAGGACCTGCCGGGCCAGGTCGACGTACCCCAGGGAGTGGTAGAGGCCGCGGGCCGGGCTGTCGGTGTCGATCGCGGAGAGGATGGAGCGGGGCTCGGTGGCGCTGTCGGTGATGGTGGTGATCAGGGCGCGGCCGACGCCGCGGTTCTGGTGGCCGGGGTGGACGTGCAGTTCGGTGATGACGAAGGAGCCGTCGAGCCATTCCTCGTGTCCGCGGGCGCGCAGGTACGGCTCGACGACGGTGGACCACCAGTGGGTGCGGTCGTTGGGCATGCCGTAGACGAATCCGACCAGCCGTCCGCCCGTGGTGGCGCCCAGGGCGCGGGCGCCCGGGCACGTCATGTGGCGCAGGACGATCTGGCGGCGCATGGCGACCTCCTCGGCGCCGAGGCCGAAGGCGACGGCCTGGACGGCGAGTGCCTCGTCCACCCGCGCCGACAGGTCGAGGGGGCCGATCACGATGTCGGCGGAGCGGCCGGGGCCGTGACCGGGAAAGTGCGCCATGCCGGGGAGACTACCCGGCCCGCACCAGCCTCAGAACCGTACGGATGTGACGCCCGCGACAGCGGGCCCGGGAACCGCGACCGGGCACCGACTCCGGCTAGAACAGCACGCTCGTGAACGCGCCGGCCTCCTGGAAGCCCACGCGCAGATAGGTGCGCCGGGCCGCGGTGTTGAAGTCGTTGACGTAGAGGCTGACCACGGGGGCCACGTCGGCCAGCGCGTAGCGCAGCACCGCGGCCATGCCGGGGGCGGCGAGCCCGCGGCCCCGGTACTCGGGGGCGACCCATACGCCCTGGATCTGGCAGGCCCGGTCGGTCGCGGCGCCGATCTCGGCCTTGAACACCACCTTGCCGTGCTCGTCGATCCGGGCGAAGGAGCGGCCCGCGCCGACGAGTTCGGCGACCCGGGCCTGGTAGAGCAGGCCGCCGTCGCCGGCCATCGGGGAGACACCGACCTCCTCGGTGAACATGGCCACGCACGCCGGCATGATCGTCTCCACCTCGTCCTTGCGGACGCGGCGGACGTAGGGATCGGCGGCGATGTCGGCGGGCATGCGGTCGGTGACCATGAGCGGCTGGCGGGCGCGGACCTCGCGGGCCGGTCCCCAGCTGGGTTCGAGCAGCCCCCACAGCTGGGTGGTGGGGCCGGAGGGGCCGACGATGGAGGAACAGCGGCGGCCGGCCCGCCGGGCGCGGTCCGCGAAGGCGCGCACGGCGCGCGGGGTGGCGCAGATCGGGACGAGGTTGGCGCCCGCGTAGCACAGGGACGTCAGCATGCCGCCCTCGTACCAGCCCCACATCTCGCCGCCGAGCCGCCAGGGGTCGAGGCCCGCGATCCGCACGCGGGAGGTCACGAAGGCGTTCGCGACCGGCTCGCGGTCGAGGACGGCGAGCGCCGCGTCCAGGTCGCTCGGTTCGAGCACCCGTGAGGTGGTCTGGGTCAACACGTGCGGGGCCTCACGCTGGGGTTTCGGCTGATCTCCGCACTGTACCCGCCGGATCCTGGCGGCGCCGCCCCCCGGGAAAGCCGGGCACGGGATGCCCCGATGCGTGGCAGTAGAGGCTGTTCTGGGTACCCCTTGTGTCAGGCACGGTCTGGCGAAAGCGGTGATCTACGGTGGCAGCACGCCGGGCGGCGGTCCGGGTCGACGCGGGGCAGGGCCCGTGAACGGGGCGGGCGTGGCCCAGGAGCCCGACTTCCCGCGGGCGGTCCTGTGCGACCTGGGGACCGGCGTCTTCACCATCGACGCCGAGGGGCGCATCACCTTCGTCAACCCGTGGGCCGAGCGGCTGCTGGGCCGCTCCGAGGCGGACATGCTCGGCCGGGACGCGCACGATCTGCTGCACCGCCGCGCCCACGGCGCCCCGGTGCCGCGGGAGCGGTGCACCATGCGGACCCCGCTGACCGGCGGCCGCTCCGTCGAGGAGGGCTGCGAGGAGTACTTCCTGCGGGCCGACGGCTCCACCGTGCCGATCATCTGGACGACCACGTCCCTGCGGGTGGCCGGCCGCGCGGCGGGGCTGGTGGTGGTCTTCAACGACTTCGGCCCGCAGCGCGCGGCCGAGGAGCGGATGGCCGCGCACGCGGCGGCCCTGGAGGCGCTGACCGCCCGGCTGAACCTCCTGGCGGACATCTCCTCGGTGCTGATGTCCGCGCTGGACGCCTCCGGGCGGTTGCGCAGGCTGCTGCAACTGCTGGTGCCTGAACTGGGCGACTGGGCGGCGGTGGCCCTGCTCTCGGAGCGGACCGGGATGCTGGAGCGGGTCGCCGTACGGTGTCCCGCGCACCCGCGGCGGGCACGGCGGCTGGAGGGGGCGCTGCCGCTGCTGTCGGCCGGGGCGCGGGCGTCGGTGGAGCGGGTCATGAGCGCCGACGATCCCGTGCTGCTGACCGCCGAGGGGCTGCGGGACCCGGACGCGCCGCTCGCCGCGACCCACGGCAAGCTCTTCGAGCGGCTGGGCGGCCACGCGGCCGTGGTGGTTCCGCTGCGCGCCCGCCGCAACCCCTACGGGATGCTGACCCTGGGCCGCGCGGCGGGCTCGCCCGCCCCCACGGAGGCGGAGGTGCGGCTGCTCTCCGACATCGGCCGCCGGGTGGGGCTGGTGCTGGACAACGCCCGGCTCTACCAGGAGCAGCGCAACGTCTCCGAGACCATGCAGCGCCAGTTGCTCGCCCCGCTCCCGCAGGTGGACCACCTGCGCATGGCCGCCCGCTATCTGCCCGCGCAGAGCGCCATGGAGATCGGCGGCGACTGGTACGACGCCTTCCTGCTCTCCGACGGCGTGATGGCGCTGGTGATCGGGGACGTCGTAGGTCATGACCTCCAGGCCGCCGCGCACATGGCCGAGGTCCGCAACATGCTGCGCGCGCTGGCGTGGGACCACGGCAAACCGCCCAGTCTGATCATGTGCCGCCTGGACGAGGCGGTCACGAACACCAGCGACGCGCCGATGGCCACGCTCGTCTTCGCCCGGATCGAGGGTCCCGAGGGCGGTCCGTGGCGGATGAACTGGGTCAACGCGGGGCATCCGCCGCCACTGCTGGTGACGAGGGACGGCGGGACCCGGTTCCTGACCGGCGGGCACGGCCCGCTGATCGGGATGAGCGCGGTGCTGCATCTGGGGCTGGACTGGCCGGACGCGTACGAGGACCTGCCGCCGGAGTCGACGCTCCTGCTCTACACGGACGGTCTGGTGGAGAGCCGCAACCGTCCCATCGACCTGGGCATGGCCAAGCTCCGCCACCATGCCTCCGTCCTGGCCCGGCGGACGACCGTGGAGACGGTGGACGACTTCTGCGACGAGCTGCTGGAACGCATCAGGCCCAGTGGCGACGACGCCGCCCTGCTCGCGCTGCACCTGCCTGCGAGGGGGGCGGGCGCCCCGGGCGACCGGGAACCGCCGCCGCCCCCGCAGTCGCCGTACGGCAGTCCGGCCGCGCCCGGCCGGGCGGCGCCGGGTTCTCTCCAGGAGGACGCCCCGGTGGCGGACCCCACTCGGGGGGTCAGGGAGGAGGAGTGACACAGGGGTGTGGAGGTGCGGGGGGCGCGGGAAGTGGGGGCGCGGGGGCTGTGGATGCGGCGCCCGGTCCGGCGGGGCCGGGGCCCGCGGCTCGTTCGTGGAGCAGGCCCGCTGCTGCCCTGCGGGGTCGGCGCTCGGCCTCTTCGCGGACCGGGCTCAGCCCTCGGCTCCTTCGCGGGCCGGTTTCAGGTCCCGGCTCCGTCGCGGACCGGTTTCAGGTCCCGGCTCCGTCGCGGACCGGGCTCAGCTCTCGGCTCCGTCGCGGACCGGACTCAGGTCCCGGCTCCTTCGCGGGCCGGTTTCAGGTCCCGGCTCCGTCGCGGACCGGGCTCAGCTCTCGGCTCCTTCGCGGACCGGTTTCAGGTCCCGGCTCCGTCGCGGACCGGACTCAGCCCTCGGCTCCTTCGCCGGCCGGGCTGGCTCAGCCCGCGACGGAGATCTCGGGCTCTCCGGAGGCCACGCCGTCGGCCTCCATCTGCTCGGCGAGCTTCATCGCCTCTTCGATCAGGGTCTCCACGATCTTCGACTCGGGCACCGTCTTGATCACCTCGCCCTTGACGAAGATCTGCCCCTTGCCGTTGCCGGAC
>NZ_JBFACU010000041.1:0-64855 GCF_040641015.1 Streptomyces sp. NPDC021356
CCCCCAGGTCATCCACTCGACAGGGGGGAACAGTCATGCCGGGCCCGGAGGCCAGCGGCCCTCTTGCAGGACCGCGAAGAAGATAACGGGGGCAGCCCGGCCAGGTCGTCGGAGCGGCCGGGGGAGACGCGGAGGCGAGACCTACGTCGTCCGGTGACCTCCGCGTCCTTCCGCCCATGGGTGGAAGTGGCGCGAACCGGGGTCGTCCTGTGCCGGGGCGCCCACCGAGGACACGTCGGCGAAAAGCACCGCTCCAGCGGCGCGACGGGGTGCCGACCCGACTGCGAGCCGGGGGAATCCCCCTCCCCTCCCGTCCACCGACCGGTGGACCCCAAGTTCGACCGGGCACCTCTGTCGGCGGACCGGGGCGGCGAGCGAGGCTCTCGGGTATGAACTCATTCGCGGTGCGCATGGCGCGACGAAGTGCTCGGCACCCCTGGTGGGCCATCGGCGGATGGCTCGTGTTCGTGGTGGTGTGCCTGGGGGTCGGCAGCGCGGTCGGCACGCACAGCGCCACCACGGCCGACTACCGGGTCGGGGAGGCCGGGCGGGCGGAGGCGATGGCCGCCGAGGGGCATCTGGAGCGAAGGTCCACCGAGCAGGTGCTGATCTCGTCCCGGTCGGGTGCCCTGGACGGGAAGGCGGCCGGCGCCGCCGCGAAGGATCTGACGCAGCGGATGGAGCGGCTGCCCGAGGTGGCGGGCGTGGCCGGTCCGCGGCTGTCTGCCGACCACCGGGTCCTCCTGGTCGAGGTGGCCCTCAAGGGCGAGGAACGGGACGCGAAGGACAAGGTCGACGCGCTGCTCGCCCAGACCGAGGCCGTGGGCAGGACGTACCCGGGGCTGCTGATGGAGGAGACCGGAAGCCCCTCCATCAGCAAGGGAGTCGACCAGCAGCGCGGTGACGACCTGGCGCTCTCCGAGGAGATGACGCTGCCCGTCACCCTGGTCACCCTGCTGGTCGTCTTCGGGTCGGTGACGATGGCGGGGGTGCCTCTGCTGCTCGCGCTGTCGTCGATCGCGGCGGCCGTGGGGCTTTCCATGGTGGTCTCGCACATCTCTCCCGACGCCGGGGTCGGCACGAACGTCATCCTGATGATCGGCCTCGCGGTCGGCGTCGACTACACGCTCTTCCACCTGAAACGGGAACGCGAGGAACGTGCCCGCTCGGGCGGCCGGCTGAGCCCGCAGGCGCTGGTGGAGCTGGCCGCGGCGACCTCCGGTCGCGCGGTCGTGATCTCCGGGCTCGCGGTGGTGGTCTCCACCGCCACGCTGTATCTCGCCTCCGACGTCATCTTCTCCTCGCTGGCCACCGGCACGATCGTGGTGGTCCTGGTGGCCGTGGCCAGTTCCCTGACGGCGCTGCCCGCACTCCTGGTCAAGCTCGGAGAGCGCGAGGAGCGCCGGGCGCGGCGGCGTGCGGAGCGCGGCAGGCCCGCGCGGCGGACGAGGGGCGACGGCGATGGCCGGGCATGGGCCGCGCTGCTGCGTCCCGCGAGCCGGAACCCCCTGGCCACCCTGTGCCTCTCGGTGCTCGCCCTGCTCGCGCTCGCCACCCCGCTGTTCGGGTTGAAGATCACGGAGATGAGCCGGGACACCCACTCCCGCGCCATCCCCGCCATGCGGGTGTACGACCGGCTCAACGACACGTTCCCCGAGCAGCGCGTCACTCACCAGGTCGTCGTACGGGCCGGCGCCGCGCGCTCCGGCGAGGTCACCGCCGCGCTGCGCGAGCTGGCCCGGCGCGCCGGCAGGGACCCGCTGTTCAGCGGCGCCTCACCCGTGCGCACCTCCGCCGACCACCGGATCAGCGTGCTCGAACTGAAGGTGCCGTACCTGGGCAACTCCGAGCAGGCGTACGACTCCCTGGAACGCCTGCGGGGCGACCTCATGCCCGCGACGGTCGGCCGGATCGCCGGGGCGGAGTCCGCGGTGAGCGGGGACGTCGCCCGGTACGCCGACTATCCCGCCCACCAGAACAGCAAACTCCCGCTGGTGCTCGGCGCGTTGCTGCTGGTGACCTTCGCCATGACCACGTACGCGTTCCGCTCGGTGGTCCTCGGCCTGATCGGTGTCGTACTGAACCTGCTGTCCGCGGCGGCGGCGCTCGGACTGCTCGTCCTCGTCTTCCAGGGAACCTGGGCCGAGGGACTGCTGGACTTCCGATCCACCGGTTCGATCGGCTCGCGCGTCCCGCTGTTCCTCTTCGTGATCCTCTTCGGGCTCTCCATGGACTACCAGGTGTTCGTGGTGAGCCGGGGGCCAAGTACGGCATGACCGACGCGCTGCGAGCCATCGCCGCGACGGGGAACAGCCCGTACGGCCACAGCCGGGAAATGATCCATGCCGCCCTGAGCACGCTCATGGACGCGTGTGTGGCCGCCGGGGAGATCCGCACCGACATCGGACCCACCGACATGAGCGCCGCCCTCGAAGGCATCGCCGTCACCTCGGCGAGCCCCGAGCAGCAGCAGCAAGCGGAACGCCTGCTCGATCTCACCCTGGACGGCCTGAAGATCCGTCCGTGAGGGAGGGAAACGGGGGGCGTGGCCCCTGAGACGTGCGGGTCAGCCGCCCTGGCCGGCGCTGCCCATCGGGCCGACCTTCACCGAGGAGGCGCTGTCCTCCGTCGCGGGCAGCGTGGCGGCGCCCGGCCAGGCGAGGGTGACCGTCTTCGTCTCGTCCGGCGGGGTCACCAGCAGCCCGGTGATGCGGACGCCGGAGCCGCCCGTCCTGTTGATCGGGTACTGGATGCCGAAGTACGTCGACTGCCCGTCCTTGAGGACGGTCCGGTCGGCCTTCTCCCCCGTGCGATTCGCGGACAGCGAGCCCGCGTTGGTCTTCAGGTCGACGCCCGCGTACCCGGACAGCGTGCAGTCCCGGCCGCCGCGGTTCTTCAGCCGCACCGCGACGGTGCCCTCGGGGTCGCCGCTGACGGTGCTGTCCGTCGCCGTGATCTCCAGCTCGTCGGTGCGGCACTTGCCGGCCTTGCCGCTCCCCGCGGAGCCGGTCCCGGCGGCCGTGTCCTGCCCGCCGGAGCTCTTCCCGGCGGAGTTCGTCCCACCGTTCTTCCCGCTCGTCCCGGCGGAGTCGTTCGCGCCGCCCTGACCGGAACCGCCGTCGGAGGCACCCGATCCCGAACCGCCGCCCGAGGACGCCGCGGTGGACCCGGACGACGAGTCGCTCTTCCCCGTGCCGCCGTCGTCGCTCTGGCACGCCGTGAGCGACAGACTCGCGGCAACGATCAGGGCTGCGAAGGTGACCTTGTGAACGCGCATCGTTGTTTCCTCGGTATGGGTTGGGGCGGCCGCTCGGCATGAGTCGGTACGAGCGAGTGTTTCTGATGACCAGGACCCGTTCCGCCCGGCCCACCGTTGCGCACAACCACCACCCAGTACATCCCTGTTACACGCACAACCAGGCACGACGCGCCATCGGCCGCCGGCACCGAGGCGGCCAGGGCAGCACCTGGCCGGTTGCGGCCCGAATCCACCGGCGCGCCGACCGGCGCCGTCGAGTCGTCAGGATCGCGGGCCGGCCCGTCATCCGTTCGCGGGGTGGGCAAACGATTCGGCGTGCACGTTCGGGGGACAGTGCGCTTGGCGGCCGGGGGCCGGGGCATCGCTGGAGGTGACCGGACCGACCTCCAGAAAGTCATGCCTCATGCCTTTTCGCACCATCACCGCAGCCGTGGGCGCTGCGGCCGGCGCTCTCGTTCTCCTCGTGGCCGTGCCGGGCTCGGCCTCGGCGGCGACCGGCCAGTTCCGCTACTCCTACACCACCGCCGAGGGATACGAGGCCGTCGGCTTCCTGAACAACCCGGACAGCGGCACGTGCATCAACCTCACCCCGCCGGGTTCCGCACCCGGATCCGCCTCACGGGCACCGAAGAACCGCACGGACGCCACTGCCACCGTGTTCCTCGACTCCGACTGCGAGGGCGACGTCTACTACACCCTGCGGCCCGGGGCGGGAGCCTCCGACCGCCTGCTCCTGCGCTCCGTCGTCTTCTCCTGACGGAGCGAGCGCCGCGTTCAGGGGGGTTGAACTCCGGCGCCGTCCGCGCGTCGGTCGCCGACGGTCACCGGGCTGCTCGCTCCCGGCGACCGTCGGCGCCGCGGGTGTGAGGACGGCCGGCGACCGGAGCGCGGCGCCGCTTCTCCCGTGGCCGAGGGGTTCAGCCGGTGGTCGCCGGTTCCGTCGTGGTGGCGGCCGCGTCCTGGGTGGCGGCCAAGGAGGCGAGGAGACGCAGGCCCTCCTCGGAGGGTGAGCCGGGTTCGGCGGTGTAGATGGTGAGGGTGAGCCCGGGTTCGGCGGCCATTTCCAGGCCCTCGAAGGCGAGCGTGAGTTCCCCGACGGCCGGGTGGTGGAAGCGCTTGGTGCCGGTGCCGTGGTGGCGGACGTCGTGGGCGCCCCAGCGGGTGCGGAACTCGTCGCTGCGGGTGGACAGTTCGCCGACGAGGTCGTGCAGGTCCTTGTCGTGGGGGTCGCGGCCCGCCTCGGTGCGCAGGATGGCGACGGCGACGTCGGCGAAGGTGTCCCAGTCCGGGTACAAGCGGCGGGAGGCCGGGTCGAGGAAGTTGAAGCGGGCGAGGTTCGCCTGGTTGTGGGACGTGGCGTAGAGGTCGGCGTAGAAGGCGCGGGCGAGCCGGTTGGCGGCGAGGACGTCCATGCGGCCGTTGCGGACGAACGCGGGCCCGGCGGTGATGGCGTCGAGCGTCCACTGCAGGCTGCGGTGGGGTGTCCACTGCCGGGTGGCGCGGCGCCGGGGGCGGGTGAGGGCGTCGGAGCCGTCGGCGGCCTGGGCCAGGTTCAGCAGGTGGGCGCGTTCGGCGTCGTCGAGCCGGAGGGCGCGGGCCACGGCTTCGAGGACGGCCGGGGAGACACCGGCGAGACTGCCTCGTTCCAGCTTGGCGTAGTACTCCACGCTCATGTCGGCCAGGGCTGCGACCTCGCTCCTGCGCAGGCCGGGCACCCGGCGCCGGCTGCCGGCCGGCAGCCCCGCCTGCTCGGGGGTGATCTTCGCGCGCCGCGAGGTGAGGAACTCGCGGACCTCTTCACGGTTGTCCACCCCTCGACCGTACGTCCTGCGGGCGGCCGCAGGGATGTACTGCCGGTACACCCCTTGACGGTGACTCGCTGCGTGCGCGAGAAGCCGGTTACCTGGAAGACGTGGTGCTCGTCCGCGACCGTCCACGCGGCGGGCGGACAGCCCACGCCCGGCCCGGACGGCCCGTCCGCCGGACCGGCACCCCGCCCCGGCGTCACCGGTCGAGCCGGCCGGTCCACGCCTGAGCACCGCTGAGCACCCCCGAGCACGCGAAGGAACCCCGACATGCGCGGCACCGTGATCCACGCCCCCGGCGACATCCGCTCCGAGAACCTGGACGACCCGAGGATCCTCCAGCCCACCGACGCGATCATCCGTACGGCCGTCACCTGTGTCTGCGGCTCCGACCTGTGGCCCTACCGCGGCCTGGAGCCGGTCGGCGACCCGCACCCGATGGGGCACGAGTACGTCGGCTTCGTGGAGGAGGTCGGCTCCGAGGTCACCTCCGTCAGGCCGGGCCAGTTCGTCGTCGGCTCGTTCGCCACCTCGGACAACACCTGCGCGAACTGCCTGGGCGGCTTCCAGTCCAACTGCCTGCACCGCGAGTTCATGAGCACCTGCCAGGCGGAGTACGTCCGCATCCCCCACGCGCAGGGCACCCTCGTCGCCACCGACGACGTACCGGCCGAGGAGTTCTGGCCCGGGCTGCTCGCCGTCTCCGACGTCATGGGCACCGGCTGGTGGGCCGCCGACGCCGCCGAGGTCCGGCCCGGCTCCACCGCCGTGGTGGTCGGCGACGGCGCCGTCGGCCTGTGCGCGGTGATCGCCGCGAAGGAGAGCGGCGCGGAGCGGATCATCGCGATGAGCCGCCACGCGTCCCGGCAGAAGCTCGCCCAGGAGTTCGGCGCCACCGACATCGTCACCGAGCGTGGCGAGGAGGGTGTGGCCCGGATCAAGGAGCTGACCGGCGGCATCGGCGCCGACAGCGTGCTGGAGTGCGTCGGCACCGCCGAGGCCATGCGGCAGGCCCTGCGCTCGGCACGGCCCGGCGGGAACGTCGGCTTCGTCGGCGTCCCCCACGAGGTCGCCGTCGACGGCCAGGAGCTGTTCTTCTCCCACGTCGGCCTGCGCGGCGGCCCCGCCCCCGTGCGCCGCTACCTGCCCGACCTGATCGACCGCACCCTGTCGGGCCGGATCGACCCGGGCAAGGTCTTCGACCTCGCCCTGCCCCTGGAGCAGGTCGCCGAGGGCTACCGGGCGATGGACGAGCGCCGCGCCATCAAGGCCCTCCTCAAGCCCTGAGCCATGGGCCCTGACCCATGGGCCCTGAGCCATGGGCCCTGACCCATGGGCCCTGAGCCACAGGCCCTGACCCATGGGCCCTGAGCCACAGGCCCTGACCCACGAGCCCTGAGCCACGGGCCCTGAGCCACGGGCCCTGACCCACGAGCCCTGACCCACGGGCCCTGAGCCACGAGCCCTGACTCACCCCCACCGCCTCCGCACAAGGACCGGCAGCGTCACCGCGCTCCGTCCGTGCGCTCCCGCGAAGGACTCGCCATGACCACGTTCGCTCTCGTCGGCGCCGGCCCCGGCCTGGGGCTGGCCACCGCCCGCCGCTTCGGAACGGCCGGGCACAGCGTCGCGCTCATCGCCCGCGACGCCGACCGTCTCGGCCATCTCGTCACCACGCTGCGACAGGAGGGGATCCAGGCCGGCGGCCACACCGCCGACGTCCTGGACGCCGCCTCGCTGACCACGGCGCTCGGGACGGCCGCCGACGAGCTGGGTCCGATCGAGGTCCTCCAGTACAGCCCGGTGCCGCGGGCCGACTTCATGAAGCCGGTCCTGGACACCGCCGCCGCCGACCTGGACGCTCCGCTGGCCTTCTCGGTCAAGGGGCCGGTCACCTGCGTGAACGCGGTCCTGCCCGGCATGCGGGCCCTGGGCCGCGGCACGCTGTTGTTCGTCAACGGGGGCAGCGCGGTACGCCCGCACCCCGACCGGGCCGGCACTTCGATCGCGTTCGCCGCTCAGAGCGCGTACGCGGCCATGCTGCACGCCGCGCTCGCCCCGGAGAACATCCACGCCGCCCAGCTGATCGTCCCCGGTGCGATCCGCCCCGACGCCGAGCACTCCAGCCCCGCCGCCCTTGCCGAACGCCTGTACGCCCTGCACGCCGACCGCGAGGGGTTCCGGCACTACGCCGAACCCATGCCCGACTGACGTGACGGACCACGCCGCGCCCTCCCTGCGCCGCCGGGCCCTGCTCCGTGCCGCTCCGGCCGCCGCCCTGCCGCCGATGTCGGCCGCGTGCTCCGCCGCCGCCCTGGCCGCCGACCCTCCGGCTGCCGACCGACCGACCCCTCGACCACCGGCCGGCGGCCCGTCGACCACCGCCCCGCGTGCGCCGACCCGCCAGGCGGGAGCGGCGTCCCCCCACCCCGTCCGGCTCCGAGAGGAACACCGCCATGGACATCCGTGTCACCCTCGACGGCCGACCCGTCGACGCGACCCTGAACGACAGCCCCGCCGCCCGCGACCTGGCCACCCTGCTCCCGCTCACCCTGGAGCTGAAGGACTTCCACGGGACGGAGCGGATCGGCTACCCGCCGCGCAAGCTCACCACCGAGGGTGCGCCCGAGCCGTCCGCGGCCAGGGCCGGCGACCTCGCCTACTACGCGCCCTGGGGCAACCTCGCCCTCTTCCACCGGGCCGGCCCCGCCGCCGACGCCGACCTGCTCGTCCTCGGCCACCTCGACGCCGGTGCCGACCGACTGGCTCGGGCCGAGCGGATCACCATCGAGCCCGCCCCCTGACCAACGTACGGAAAGAAGTCTTCGATGCCCTCCGCAGCCGGGTCCGCCGCCGGCAAGCTGCCCTTCGTCGTCTGGGTGCTCGCCGCGGGCACCTTCCTGATGGGAACCACCGAGTTCGTCGTCGCCGGACTGCTCCCCGAGATCGCCGACGACCTCGGCGTGAGCGCCCTTCCCGTCGACGGCGGCTGCACCGCCCGGTAGGCGCCGGGAGCGCGCTCGGGTCAGGCGGCCGGGGCGGCGAGGTAGTCGCCGTGCTCCAGGTCGTCGAGCAGCGCCGGGTGGGTCGGGGACCAGCCGAGCAGTTCCCGGGTGTGCGCGCTGGAGACGGGTCCGTCGAAGGCGTAGGCGGTGGCCATGAACGGGCTGACGAAGTGCGTGGCGGCCTCGTCGGGGGTCAGGGAGACCGTGGGGAGGTCCAGGCCCCGGGCGATCGTCTCGGCGATGCTCTTCAGGGTGACGCCGCTCTCGGCCACCCCGTGCAGCACACTGCCCGCGGGCGCCTTCTCCAGCGCCAGCCGGAACAGGGTCGCCGCGTCGAGCCGGTGCACCGCGGGCCACCGGTTGGTGCCGTCGCCGACGTAGGCCGAGACGCCCGTCTGGCGCGCGGTGGCGATGAGCATCGGGACGAAGCCGTGGTCCTCGGGCCCGTGCACGGTGGGCGCGAGACGGACCACGCTCGCGCGCACCCCCCGGGCGGCGAAGTCCAGGCAGGCCCGCTCACCGGCGATGCGGAAGGCGGCGATCCCGGCCGTGTCGGGCCCGTCCCGCTCCGTCGCCTCCCGGCCGGCGGGCATGACCAGGGTGCCGGAGGTGACGACGAGCGGCTTGCCCGAGTGTTCCAACGGCCGGCCGAGCGTCTCGATCGCGGTCCGGTCGCGCCGCATCATGTCGTCGAGGTCGGAGAAGTCGCCCCCGTAGGCCATGTGCAGGACGCCGTCGGCGGCTTCGGCGCCGGTACGCAGAGTGCCGAGGTCGTCCAGGGACCCGCGGTGCGGTGCGGCCCCCAGCGACTCCAGCCGGGCGGCGGCGGCGTCCGAGCGCGCCAGGGCGGTGACGGTGTGGCCGGCGGTGACGAGTTCGGTGACGACCGCTGGGCCGGTCTGGCCGGAACCGCCGGTGACGAACACGTGCATGGAGCGCCCTCCCCTTTGATGTCAGTGACTGGCACTACGTAGCGCCAGTCGCTGACCTTAAGTAGCGCCAGTCACTGGCGTCAAGTAGCGCCAGTAACTGTCGGCAAGTAACGCCAGTGACTGGCGGACGGTATTCTCGGGGGGTGCCACGAAGCGGAGCAGAAGCGCGCCGCCGCCTTCAGCAGGCGGCCCTGGAGCTGTACCGGGAGCGCGGATTCGACCAGACCACCACAGCCGAGATCGCCGCCAGGGCCGGTGTCAACGAACGCACGTTCTTCCGGCACTTCCCCGACAAGCGCGAGGTGCTCTTCGACGGCGAAGCCGACCTGCGCGCCGCGCTGGTCCGGGCGGTGGCCGAAGCGCCCGAGGAGCTGCAGCCGCTCGATGCGCTGCTCCGCGCCTTCCGGACAGCCGGCCGGATCCTTGAGGAGAACCGCCCGTTCTCCGAACCGCGGCTGGCGGTCATCGCGGTGACGCCGGCGCTCCGCGAACGCGACCTGGCCAAGGCCGCGTCGCTCACCGACGCCCTGGCGGAGGCGCTGCGACAGCGCGGCGTCGCCGGCCGGCTGGCCGGCCTGGCCGCCCAGACCGGCTGGGCCGCCTTCCACCACGCGGCCCAGGCCTGGATCGACGATCCCGCGCAGAGCCTGGACGCACATCTCCTCCGAGCCTTCGACGACCTGCGCGCCCTCTCCGCGCCCCGCGCGTGCGGGCCTTCGGCCGCCGCACCCGTTCACCCGGGCTCCTGAACTTGCCGCGCCTTCGGGCCGACGTCCCCCCAAGGAGGTGAACGGACAGGGAAATCCGCCCGGTCAGCCGCGTCCGCGCAGGTGGCGGAGCGGCCGGGCGTCGGGGCGTCCGGCCGGTCGGAGCTCCGATCAAGGAAAACGATCGATGTCATCGCCTGAACGGTCGGAGAAATCCTGCTGCGCATGCTTATGCGATGCGGTGAAGACGATCTAGCCTTCCGCGCATGTCTCATGTCTCCCGCCGCAAGGTCCTCGGCGCCCTCACCGGCGGCGCCGCGCTCTCCCTCCTTCCCCCGTCGCTGCACCAGGCGATGGCCGCGCCCATGCCGCGCGGCGGGATGCGTGCCATCGAGCACGTGATCGTCCTGATGCAGGAGAACCGTTCCTTCGACAACTACTTCGGAACCCTCAAGGGCGTCCGCGGCTTCGGTGACCGCACACCGCTGCGCCTGCCCACCGGGGCCGGCGTCTTCGAGCAGCCCCGGCGCCAGGGCGGCACGGTGCTGCCGTTCTCCGCCCGCCGCGCGGCCGTCGACGCCGGCCGCGAGGAGAGCGACATCCAGTACCTCGGATCGCTCGCGCACGGCTTCTCCGACGCCAACCAGGCCCGGGCGAAGGGCTGGTGGAACGACTGGGTCGCCGCCAAGACCCAGAGCACCATGGCCTTCTACGACCGCCGGGACATACCGCTGCAGTACGAACTGGCGGACCGCTTCACCATCTGCGACTCCTACTTCTGCTCCGTCTACGGTTCGACCAACCCCAACCGCCTGTACCTGTGGTCCGGCATGACCGGCTACGAGGCGGACGGCGTCAACCGGGCCGTCACCAACGCCGCGTACGACTACGCCCACCCCGGTTACACCTGGACGACGTACCCCGAGCGACTGGAGGCCGCGGGCGTCTCCTGGCAGATCTACCAGGAGTGGGACAACTTCACCGACAACGCGGTGGAGTACTTCCGGCCGTGGAAGGAGATCGGCCGGAAGATCCTCTCCAAGGTCACCGGCCAGTACTCCACCACCGAGCAGTTCTACGACAGCCTGTGGAAGAGGACCGCGGAGCAGCGGAAGACCGCGCTGGCCCAGTTCCAGCAGGGCGTCGACGCGTTGACCGAGGCCGAGCGCCGGCTCTTCCTGCGCGGCGCCTACCGCTCCGAGCCGGACACGCTCGTCCACCGGATCCGGTCCGACATCAAGAACGGCACACTGCCCAAGGTCAGCTGGATCGTTCCGACGGCGGCGCTCTCCGAGCATCCCAGCAGCTCCACTCCGGTCGGCAGCGCCAACCTCGTCTACGATCTCCTCGACGCCATCGCGAGCGACCCGAAGACCTGGTCGAAGACGGCGCTGTTCATCAACTTCGACGAGAACGACGGCTACTTCGACCACGTACCCGCCCCCGTCGCGCCGCAGCCGGCCTCCGGCAACAGTGACGACTGGTTCAACGGCAGTCCCGTCGGCCCCGGCCCGCGCGTACCGATGAC
This sequence comes from Streptomyces sp. NPDC021356, assembly GCF_040641015.1. NCBI lineage: Bacteria > Bacillati > Actinomycetota > Actinomycetes > Kitasatosporales > Streptomycetaceae > Streptomyces > Streptomyces sp. NPDC021356. The sequence goes on from NZ_JBFACU010000041.1 coordinate 11,237, forward strand.
GATCGTGTCGCCCTGGACCGTGGGCGGATTCGTCAGCTCGCAGGCGTTCGACCACACCTCGGTCATCCGGTTCCTGGAGCAGTGGACCGGCGTCAACGAGCCCAACATCAGTGCCTGGCGCCGCAGCGTGTTCGGCGACCTCACCTCCGCCTTCGACTTCCACCGCAGCCACCGGCAGCCCGAGGTCGAGCAGCCAGGGCCGGTGCCCGCGGCGGTCGCCCGCTGGAACCCCGTACCGCCGAAGGAGCAGTCACTGCCGCGGCAGGAGACCGGCACCCGCCCGACCCGCCCCCTGCCGTACCGGCTCTCCCTGCGGACCGACATCACCCGCTCCGGCTGCCGCCTGCGGCTCGGCAACCAGGGCACCGTCGCCGCCACGCTCACCGCCTACCCCGGCGACGGCACCGCCCCGCGCGCCTGGACGGTGCCCGCCCGCCAGAGCACCGACACCACGGTCGAGTACGGTGACGACGGCTACGACCTCCAGGTCCACGGCCCCGGCTGGTCCACCTGGGAACTGCGCGGATCGGGCGTGGGAGCCGACGCACACCTCGTCGAGCAACCCTCCGCCGGCCGGGTCGACGTGGTCTGCTCCAACCCCTCCGCGACGACCCGCACCCTCCTCGTCGGCGAGTCGCAGTACGCCCACCGGCACGGCGAGCCCGTACGCACGATCACACTGGCGCCCGGAAGGTCCCGTACCGTCAAGCTCCGCGTCCCGGACCACGGCTGGTACGACATCGCGGTCCTCGACCGCGGCGATCCGGCCTTCCTGCGCCGCATGACCGGCCGCGTGGCGGACGGCCGGCCGGGGGTCACCGACCCGGCGACCGGCACCCCGGCGGCGCTGACCGCGACGATCGGTGTGCCCGCCGCGCCTGCGCCGCTGGACACGCCGTTCACGCAGGGCAACCCGACCGAGGTCGTCGTCACCGTGGGAAACCGGGACAGCGGTCGGCTCGACGGGCTCTCCGTCGCCCTGCTCGCCCCCTCCGGCTGGACGGTGGAGCGGACCGGCGCGGCCCCCGGGCGGCTCGGGGCCGGTAAGTCGGCCGACGTGCACTTCACGGTCACGCCCACCGGCGACGCCACCGCGGGCCGACTGGTCGTCGCCGCGCACGCCGAGGGCGGCGGGCTGCTCAAGCACGCACAGGCGCGCTTGCAGACCGGGGTCGCCCCCGCCCTGAGCGTCACGCTGACCGGACCCGCCGCTTCACCCGGCACCGACGGCGCCGTGCTCTCACCGGGCCGTCCCGCCACGCTGACGGCCACCGTCACCAACGCCGGCGGCACGCCCCTCACCGACCTGGCCGCCACCCCGGCCGTGCCGGAGGGCTGGAGCGCCACGGCGAAGGGCGCCACTCCCACGACCGTCGCGGCCCGCTCGTCCGCGACCCTGACCTGGGACGTCGTCGCCCCCGGCACGGCCGTCCGCACCACGGCCACCCTCAAGGCCACCGTCACGGCGCGGCTGAAGGACCGGACCATGGAGGCGTCCGCGTCCCTGCCCGCCAGGACCGGTCCGCTCATGACCGGTCACCTGCTCGCGGAGGACTTCGAGTCCGTCGCCCCCGCTCTCGCCCCGGCGGCCGACCTCGGCAGGCCCGGGCTGCTCGGATGGACCGGGACCCCGCCCGAGGGCTGGACGGTCACCAACGCGGCGGGTATGCCGCAGGGCACGCGGGAACTGCAGGGATGGACGTTCCTGTCCAAGCAGTTCTGGTTCCCCGCCGGACAGGACCGCCAGGGCTTCACCCGGTCCCTCGGAGTCGTCGCCGTCGCGGACCCCGACGACTGGGACGACACGGGTGGTCCGTCGGCCCGGGGCCGCTTCGACTCGACCCTGAGCAGCCCGCCGGTGACGATCCCCTCGGGCACCGCCACCCTGCACCTGGGATTCGACTCCCACTACCGGCAGGAAAGCCCGCAGGAGGCCGAGGTCGTCCTGGAATTCGACTCGGGCGCGAGCGTGCGACTGCTCCACTACAGCAGTGCCTCCTCGGGCAACACCAACCAGGGGCTGGACCAGGAGAACCGGCTCGTCCGCCTCTCCTGCCCCGTACCGGCCGGCGCCACTTCGGCGAAGGCGAAATTCCGGATCTTCAACGCCGGCAACAACTGGTTCTGGGCGATCGACAACGTCCGCCTGGGCACCAGCCCGATCCCCGACGCCTGACCGGGCCCGAGCGCCGACGCCTGACCGGCCGGTCCCTCACGCACACCGCCGTGGTCCGCCCCACCCGAACCGCTCGTCCCCCGACCCGTGTGGTCACGGCCGGGACCTGCGCACCGAAGGGGCGGACCCCGCCGGCAGCGTCGGACACGCACGGCGCCGGGGCGATCGCCGCCCCGGCGCCAGGCCGTCTCCGGCAGCCGGGCGGCGCAGGCACCGCGGTGGCTCACCGGCCCCCTCGGCCAGGCCCTCGGCGGCTACTCGTCTTCGGGGATGCCGCCTTCACGCGGCCGCGCGCCGGGGGAGAGCAGGGTCGCCGGCGCGAGCCGTGTCCTCGCGGGAGGCGATCAGGCCCGAGACGAGCTGGACCGCGAGCACAGCCCCCAGCGCTGCCATGGGCACCGTCCAGCCGCCTGCCAGGCTGTGGACCGCGCCGAGGCCGAACGGGCCCAGGGCGGCGACGAGGTAGCCCGTGCCCTGCGCCAGAGTGGACAGCGCCGAGGCGTGCGCGGCGTCGGGCGCGCACCAGACGATGAGGCTCAGGGCCAGACTGATCGCGGCCCCCTGGCCCAGGCCGAGCAGCACCATCCACAGGTAGACGAGGGAGACCGGGGCGGTGGCCAGGCCCACGTAGGCCACCGCGCACACCACGACCGTGGCGACCACGGCCGGGGCACGGCCGCCCGGGCGCCGCCCGAGCGCGGGCGTGAGCAGGGAGGCGACGATGCCCGGGAAGGTGGAGAAGGAGAGCATCCAGCCGGCCTGTCCGTCGGACATGCCCGAGTCCTGGAGCAGCGACGGTATCCAGGACAGCAGCGCGTAGTAGCCCAGGCTCTGGGTGCCCATGAAGACGGTCACGGCCCAGGCGGTCCGGTCGTGGGCCAGGGCGCGCAGACCGGGACCGCCGCGCAGGCCGGCCGTCCGGGCACCCGGGGCTCCGGGGCCCGCGGGCGCGGAACCGTCGAGGACGAGCCGGTGGTCGGCCGCCTGGGCGGCCCGGCGGCCGCCGGTCTGCGGCAGCCAGAGCAGGAACGCGGCGATCGCGGGCAGCGCCCACAGCGCGAGCGTGTGCCGCCAGCCGGTCCCGAGGGCGTTCTCCAGGGGGATGGTCAGTCCCGAGGCCGCCGCCGCGCCGATGAACAGGGAGGTCGTGTAGAGGCCCATCATCAGGCCCGACCGGTGGGCGAAGTCGTGCTTGATCAGGCCGGGCATCAGCACGTTGGCGACCGCGATCGAGGCGCCCGCGACGACCGTCCCGGAGAACAGCGCGGCTGTGGACGGCTGGAGCCGGACCAGTACGCCGGCCGCCAGCAGCAGCATCGTCACGCCCAGCAGCCGGTGCATGCCCCACCGGCGGACCAGCGCGGGGGTGGCGAAGGCGAAGCCGCCGAAGCACAGGACCGGGATGGTGGTGAGGATCCCGGCGGCCGTGGAAGAGAGCGGCTGGCCGTGCTCGATGCCGTCCAGGACCGGGCCGACGCTCGCTATGGCGACGCGCAGGTTGAACGCGGCCAGCAGCAGCCCCGCCGCCAGGAGCACGAGACCGCCCCGACGGGCCCGGCCGACGGCGGCGGCAGCCGGAGCGGTGGCTGGAGCGGCAGCCGGTGCGGTGGCCGGTGCGGGCGGGACCGGGGCGGTGGCGGTGGCGGCGTGCCGTGTGGACGGGGTCGGGGCGGTGGCGGTGGCGGTGGCGGACGGCGGGGCGGAAGCGCCGGGCGCGGTCCCGGAGGCGATGTCAGGGACGACGTCGGGGTCCGGGTGCGAGGACTGTTCGTACATGGGGACCAGTCCACTCGCGACCGGCACCTGCGGTCGACCGTTATTCTGATTCATTATGCCGATCTTCCGCCACGCGGCCGGGGAGCAGTCCCACGACTTGGAACACCGTGAGCGCACCCCGGTCCACCGCCACGGCCAGGGCCACCTGATCTATCCGGCGCGCGGGGTGCTCTCCGCCTCCGCGTCGGGGCAGACCTGGATCATTCCGGCCAACCGCACCGCCTGGATACCCGCGCACTTCGACCACTCCCACCGGGCGCACGGGCGCACCGACATGCGGATCGTCTTCGTCGCCGCGTCGCTCGCGGTCCAGCTCCCGGACCGGCCGGCCGTGCTGTCGACCACCCCGCTGGCCCGCGAGGCGCTGCTGTCGCTCACCGACCCGCACCCCGTCGCGCGTACAGGGGCGGCCCGGGACCGGCTGCGGCACGTCGTCGTGGACGAACTGGGGCCGGCCCCCGAGGAGCCGCTGCACCTGCCCGAGCCGCAGGATCCGCGCCTGCGCGAGCTGGCCCGGATCATGGAGGAGGACCCGGCGACGACGGCCACACTCGGCGAACTGGGGCGGTCCATCGGGGTCGGCGAGCGGACCCTCAGCCGGCTCTTCCGTGAGGAGATGGGCACCGGATTCACCCAGTGGCGCACCCAACTCCGGGTGCACCGTGCGCTGGTGATGCTCACGGCGGGCGCGGGAGTGCTGGAGACCGCCCACGCCTGCGGCTGGTCCAACCCCAGCACGTTCATCAACAGCTTCACCGCCCTGGTCGGCCAGACGCCCGGCCGGTACCGCCGCAATCTGCCCGCCGGGTGAGCGCGTCGTGACCGGTGTGGAGACCCTGTCCGACGCCTCCCGGACACAGGCGGCCGGCACCGCGTCGCGGCGCGCCGGTGACGGTTGACGGTCCGGCGCGGACGATGTCGAGCCGGGAGGGGTTCATCCGGCAGGGTGCGGCCTTCCTCACGGCGCACCCTCGTGCAATCCGGTACCGGATCCACTCGGCGATCACGTAACGTCCTGGGCGAATCGACGAACTGCCGCAGTCGCCCGCCCAGTTGGAGAATTCTCCACGCCTCGACCAAGGGTGACGGCGCAAGGGGGAAGGAAGAAAACCCGCATGACGTCATCCAGTCTCCGCCGGCGCGTCGCCAAAACCGCGGCCACCGTGCTCCTGATCGGTGCCGGGGCCCTGGCGACCGCGCCCTCGGCGGCGGCCAAGGCCAATCTGCTGTCCATCGACAAGGTGGCACTGCACACCCCCGGCGTGCAGGTGAAGGTCACCTACTCCTGCGACGTCGGCATGGACCACGAACTCGTGGCCAACGCGACGACGCTCGACCACAGCCCCCACGACCAGTCCATCGCCGCGGGCACGGTCAAGAAGGCTCAGCTGGTCTGCGACTACGACGACCATGTCGCGCTGGTGACCATGCGCCCGGCCGCGGGCTCGCACTTCGACAAGGGGGACAGGGTCAAGGTCACCGTCTTCTACTTCGACAACGACGGGTTCAGGTACGCCGACGAGGAGACGGTCGCGGTCCTGTAGGACGGGACAACCGCCGCAACTCCCCGATGCCCTGTCGTCGAATTCCCGTCCGATCAGCTTCGGGTCGAAGAGGCGGGAAACCACCGGTGCGCGGGAGGGGCAGTCGGTCGAACCGATTCCCTGGCACGCCAACTCGCTTTACCATTCCTTGCCTTGGGACGGACGGGGGGAGGGTGATGGGCAGGGAGATGCCGATCGGGTCGGTTGTGGTGATCGCCTTGCTGTGCTGGTCGTTCTACGGAGTGTTCGTATCGATCCGCAGAACCGTGCACCGAAGAGGGCTGCCGCAACCGTCTCTCGCCCCCGGCCAACTGGAGGCGTGTCAGGGCCAGGCGTTCCGCGAGATCTGCCGCCGGGCCACGAACCCGGGCCCGCGCGTGGTGATGACGGACTACTTCACCGAGCGGGGATGGAACCGGGCGGACGTCCTGAACATCCTGGCCGAGCCGATCAAGCACAAGCTGATCAAGGTCAAGGGCTGGCGGTTCGGCGGGTACGGCGTGACACGCAAGGGCTGGGCCGAGTACGAGACGAAGTTCATCTGGGCAGGAGGCGAAGGAGTGCACATCTCGTCCGCGTCGGGCGGTTTCCTCGTGGCGAACGTCAACAGCCCCCAGGCCGTGGCCCACGGAGGCTACGGCAACAGGGCACAAGGACCTGACATCTCCCACCAGCAACTGATCGACGCCCTGCGGACGGACGCGGACACCGCGACCCCCGACGAGGCGGTACGGGCGCGGGAGTACGCCGACGACCTGGCCTCGGCCGTCGACGCGCAGGACAGCGACAGGACCACCCGCATCCTGGGAAGGATCAACGCCCTCCTGTCCACGGCGACCGCCGCCTTCGCGCTGACCCGCGATCTGCTGCCGCCCGGCTCGTAGGGGCCGGTCCCACCGCGGCCGGCGCCCCTCGGCGAGCTAGTGTCACGGGCTCTGCGGGCAGGAGCGGAGGAAGTCGACGAGGGCCGCGTTCACCTCGGCCGGGCGTTCCTGCTGGGTCCAGTGCCCGCAGCCCGTCAGTTCGACAGGGGCGCGCCGCAGGCCGGGCATGCGGTCGGAAAGGCTCCTGATCAGTTCGGGCGTGCCGGGGAAGGCGGGAACGGGGTCGCGGTCGCCGTAGACGTACAGGGACGGCGCGGTGACGACGGCGTCGGCCCACGGTGCGGTCAGTTCCCAGTTGCGGTCGAGGTTGCGATACCAGTTGAGCGCACCGGTGAAGCCCTCGGAGAAGCTCTCGGTGAGCGCGTCGAGGTCGCTCTCGGTGAGCCACCCCGGCAGGGTCTCGGGATCGGGCATGGCTGCGAGCCAGCCCCGTTCGGGGTCGACGAGCGGCTGCTTGACGTCTCCGGGAGCCTCGCCGGACGCCGAGTAGAGGAACTTCCGCAGTGCGGTGCGCGTGTCCCGGGCGAACTCGGCGTCGGCGACACCGGGGCGGTCGAAGTAGTTCCAGTAGAAGCGTCCGCCGAAGGCCCTGTCCATGGCGGCCAGCGGCGGCTCCTTGCCCCGGAACGGCGGCGGCACGCTCAGGCCCGCCACCCCGAGGACCAGGTCCGGGCGCATCAGCCCGGTGTGCCAGGCGACCGGTGCCCCCCAGTCGTGCCCGACGACGTACGCCCTCTCCTCGCCCAGCGCCCGGATCAGCCCGACCACGTCACCGACCAGGTGCAGGATCGTGTACGCCTCGACGTCGGCGGGATGGTCGCTGCGTCCGTAGCCCCGCTGGTCCGGTGCCACCACGCGGAACCCCGCTTCGGCCAGGGGAGCGAACTGGTGGCGCCAGGAGCGCCAGGACTCGGGAAAGCCGTGCAGAAGCACGACCAGGGGGCCTTCGCCCTGCTCGGCGATGTGCAGCCGGATCCCGTTCACATGGACCACGCGGTGCTCGATCATGAGCCGAGCGTACGCGCCGTCGCTCGACGCGGGCGGTGTCCTCCGCGTGGCCGGTGTCCTCACCGTCACGCTCCCGGGCGCCTGTGAGGGCTCGTGCCGCGCAGCGGCTCCCGCCGTCCGTTGCTCACCGCCTAGAGTCGGACGCCATGCGCATACTCGTCGTGCAGCACGCCTCGAACCTTGCGGCAGCGATGTCCAGGTGTCTGCTCCGGATCGGCTACGACATCGACGTGGCAGCCGATCTCGCCGAAGCCGATTTCAAGTTGGGCGGCGCCGCCTGGCACGGTCTGGTGGGCGACCGGGCGCAGCCCGACGGAGACGTCCTGCGCCTGGTCGCCGCCCACCGCCGGGCCGGCTGGACCGGTTCGGTCCTGATGCTGACCGCGCTCGATTCGCCCGGTGAAAGGGCGTCCCTCATCGAGCAGGGCGCGGACGACTACCTGGTCACGCCCTTCACCACCGCCGAACTGGCCACCCGCGTGCGGGTCCTGTGCCGCGCCCCCGTGGGCCCCGTGGTCGCCGACCGGGCTTCCCGGCTGCGCTTCGGCGATCTGGAACGGGACGGGCACGGCGGCCGGTTCACCCGCGCCGGGGTACCGCTGACCCTGACCGGCCCGGAGGCCGCGGTCCTCCAGGCCCTTCTGCTGGCCGGCGGCGCGCTGGTGACCCGGGACCGTCTGGCCACATACTGCGCCGGCGGACAGCACCGGCCCGAACCCCACGCGATCGAGGCGCTGATCGGCCGGCTACGCCGTCGGCTCGGTGACCCGGACCCGATCCAGACCGTCCGCGGGATCGGCTACCGCCTGGTCGATCCCGCCTGAGACGGCGACTCGGGCGGGCGACCGAGGGGCCCGCGACCGGGCCCGCGCTCACCTGCGCCCCGGGCGTCCGCCGACGCTCGGGTAAGAGGCCCCGGACACGTGCGTGAAGCCGCCACGGGTGTCTCCGTAGCCGTACGGCGGACCGGTCCGCGTCAGCGGTGCCCGGCCGCCCGCCCGGGGCGCAGCAGGTCGAACCGGACGTCGTGCCACAAGGCGCGGCGCCCGGACGTGTCGTCGGCGGCCAGGTGGTCGCCGGGGACGGCCCAGAACCTGACCGGCGTGGCCTCGGCGGTGACCGCCGGCCAGCCCGGGTCGCCGGTGGCCGAGAAGTCGGCCCAGCAGCGGAGCATACGGCGGGACAGGGCGCGGTCGTGGCCGTCGGGGGCGCCCCCGATGAGGAAGTCGGCGCCGGCGGCGTCCAGGTTGCCGAAGGCGAAGGGGACGTCCCCGGTGTGCCAGGGCCTGGCCTCTTCGCGTCTGCGGGCGAAGCGGGCCAGGAACGCCCGGCCGCCGGCTTTCGCGTGCTGCTCGGCCAGGCGGGTGGTGTACTCGCCGAACCGCGCGTCACCGAAGATCGTGAGGTAGCGGTCGAGGACCGGGGAGCCCGGCATCGACGCGTGGTAGCCGTCGACCAGGTGGGCCGGGAGGTGCAAGGCCTCGGTGAAGTCCGCCAGTTCGGCCTCGGTGACGACCTCCCGTACGGCTCCCACCGCGTGGAGGAACCAGTATTCGTCCAGGGTGTGGCACACCAGCAGGTCCACCTCCCGCGCGGCCCGGGTCCCGTGGGCGAGCGCGCGGAGCGGGTCCGTGTGCAGCGCCTCGCCGTCGACGACGGGTTGGAAGATCACCGGGTCGAAGGCATGGATGGCAGCCACGGGGTCGGTACCGCAGCGCGCGGTGACCCCGTCGGAGGCGGCCACCAGCGCCTCGGGCGGCACGGACAGCAGTCCCGCCGCCGTCGCGGCGACACCGGCTTCCACCGCGATCCGCCCGGTGACCGCGGCGGCCAGCTCGACGCTGAAGAACGTGTCGGGCACGCTGTGGGCGATGGCCCGCCGGAAAAGCCCCCGTGTCCGCTCCATGGCCATCAGGCAGGCCACCGAGCCGCCACCGGACGAGTGCCCGGCGACGGTGACGTTCCCGGGGTCGCCGCCGAAGGCCGCGATGTTCTCCCGGACCCAGCACAGCGCGGCGACCTGGTCGAGCAGCCCGCGGTTGCCGGGGAGCCCGGGAACGTGGCCGAAGCCCTCGAAGCCCACCCGGTAGTTGCAGCTCACCACGACCAGTCCGGCGCGGGCCAGGGCGCCCCCGTCGAAGTCCGGCTGTGCGGAGGAGCCGAAGGTGTAGGCGCCCCCGTGGATCCAGAAGAGCACCGGCGACCCGCCGCCGCCCGCGTGCTCGGGCACCCACACGTTGACGGTGAGGATGTCCTCGTCGCCGGGGCGCCACACCGGCGCTCCGGGCAGCTGCGCCGACTGCGGGGAGATGGGGCCGAAGGCGGTGCAGTCCCGGACCCCGCCCCAGGCCGGCGCCGGCGCCGGCTCCCGGAACCGGCGGGCCCCGAAGGGCGCGGCCGCGTACGGGACACCGAGCACGGCGGTGACACCGTCCCCGACCCCGCGGCCTCGCACACGGCCGCTCGTCGTCCGGAAGACTGCTTCCCCACCGCGTGGGCGCACGCGACCGTCACCCTTCACGGGCACGAACTTCGTCGAGGAGGAGGCGGGTCACCGGCCGCCCGGGGCGGCGGGTTCGGCCACTCGGAAGCGCTCCGCGACGACGAGGGTGTCGTCGTCGATGACCGGGGTGTGTCCCAGGTACTCGCTCACCCCGTCGCTCCGGAAGAACGCTTCGTGGGCCGCCCGCCACTCGGCCGCGTCGGAGTAGCCGCGGCCCTCCGCCCGCGCGAAGTCGTCGTCGATCTCCCTGATGGGAACCACGCGCACGTCGACGAGCTCGATCGTGACGGCCGGACGGCCCTCGGAATCAAGCACCGAGAAGCGCTGACCCGGCACCGGCACCGCCTCCCCAGCGTGCTCGTAGATCTCCAGGAGACCCGTGAGCGCGGTCTTCCGGCCGCTCACGATCGCCGCCACACCGCGGTCGCGTTCCGGACCCGGGAAGGCGAGTTCAAGGGCCGGAAGGTCGTCATGTCCCATCCGGCGAATGTACGGAGCCCGCCCGCGTCGATCAAGGGCCACCGCTGATTTCGCGCCCGCCCCCACGGCAGCACCGTGCCCCGGCAGGCGGCGGCACCGTCCCACGCTCGGTCCAGAGGGCCGGCCCCGGCCCGTGTATCGCGTGTGGGGCCGGGTAGGCGGACCAAGCGGATCATTTGATTCCGCTTTGGTCCTGTCGTCGCGCGAAGCCGGAGGAGCACCCGTGAACAAGCTGATGCGACACATCACGACCGCGAGCATCACCGCCGTGGCCGTCGGAGGCACACTCCTGGCCGGTGGGGGAGCGGCGGTGGCGGCCACCCCGCAGCACAGCGGCCGGCCCGGCCACCCGGCTCCGGCGGCAGCCCGTCACGAGCCCGCGCCCCGGGCCGCCGCACACCACCGCCTCGACGCGTGGATCATGGACCAGCTGCGCCTCTTCGATCCGGCGGCCGCCCGGCGGATCGCCGTGTACGACCCCTGGGTCAAGGACCAGCTGGCGCAGTTCACCGCGCACGGGAACTGCGCCTGACCGTCACCGCAGGCGGATCATGCCTGGTCGGCCCGGCCGCCGGCACCGAGCAGCCCCGTCGCTTCGAACGGCTCGGCGGCGGTGAGGTGCGGCAGTTCGCGGCGCGCCACCAGGGTCACCACCGCGGGCATCGCGGCACGTACGAGCTGGGCCGCGCGAAGCCAGCGGGGCACGTAGACCGACGGGCGGCGCCGTTCGATCGCGGTGACCAGCCGGGACGCCACGTGCTCGACGGCGTACACCTTGCGCGCGGGCGGCGGCATGTGGCCGCGCAGCTCCCGCAGCACCGGGTACTGGTCGCTGTCGCGGATCATGTCGGTGTCGGTCCAGTTGATGTACGCGATGCCGACCCCCACGTGCCGATGGGCCACCTCTGCTCGCAGCGAGTGCGCGAACGACTCCGCCCCGGCCTTGGAGGCGCAGTACGCGCTCATCATCGGCGCCGCGCCGAGGGAGGCGAACGACGCGACCTGGAGGAAGTAGCCGCGCGTGCGGAACAGGTCCTCGACGAACGTCCGGGCGGTGGCGGCACTGCCGATGAGGTTCACCTCGATCACCCGGCGCCACACCGCGGGGTCGGAGCCCGCGAACGGGCCGCTCTCGGCCACGCCCGCGTTCGCGATCACGACGGAGGGCGGACCGAGCCGCGCACGGACCTCCTCCCCGGCCCGGGCCATGCCCCGGTCGTCCGTGACGTCGACCTCCCAGCACTCGCTGACACCGGGCAGGGACTCCCCGAGCCGCGTCATCAGCCGCTCCTCACGCCCGAGCAGCGCCACCTTCGCTCCCCGCGCGGACAGCTCCCGTGCCATCGCCGCCCCCAGCCCGCGGGCCGCTCCGGTGACGACGGCCGTCCGTCCGCGCAGGGGGTTCTCGGAGACCGGCATGGAACGGTCCTCTCACGCGGCAGTGTCCGTCCCGCTCACCGTAAGGAGGGACGGCGCCGACGGCATGCCGGGAGCCGTCGCGCCGACCCTCGCGGGGCCTCGCCGGGCCGGCGGCGCCGCCCTGGGAGGCGCCGTGGCGCACCGCCGTCCACGCCCGCCCGGAGCCTTTCGGTCGTGTCAGCCCGTGGCGTGGCGGCTCACGGCTGCCTGCCGGTGGCTCGCGGGCCGGGCGCGGGGCGTTCTGCCTGCCGCGGTGCGGTCATGTCGAGCAGGAGCAGGGCGTCGTGGTCAGGGGTGCCGGGTTCGGCGGTGTAGACGCCGATGCGCCGGCCGGGGGTGCCCTCCACGTGCAGCGACTGCGAGGTGAGGGTGACCGTGCCGACGTCGGGGTGGCGGAACGTCTTGTGGGCGGGCTTGCGGCCGGTCACTTCGTAGCGTTCCCACAGCCCCGCGAAGTCCGGGCTCTTGAGGAGGAGTTCGCCGACCAGGTTGGTCAGGTCGGGTGCGTCGGGGGCGGTGCCGGCGACGGCGCGCAGCCGGGCGACGCAGGCGGTGATCTGCCGGTCCCAGTCGGTGAAGAGGTGGTGGGCCGCCGGGTGCAGGAAGAGGTAGCGGGCGAGGTTGCGCTGTGTGGCGGGCCAGTCCGCCAGACCCGCGTACAGGGCGAGGCCGCCGGGGTTCCAGGCGAGCACGTCCATGCTGCGGCTGATGACGTAGGCGGGGTTCGGGCGCAGTGATTCGAGCAGCAGCTTGAGGTGGGGGCCCACGGTGCGGCTGGGCGCGGGCGGCGGTTGCGCGGTGTAGCGGGCGGCGCGGGCGGCCAGCTCCCGCAGGTGCTGGTGCTCCTGGTCGTCCATGCGCAGGGCGCGGGCGAGCGAGTCGAGGACGGCGGGGCTGGGGCGGGTCTCCTTGCCGCGCTCCAGGCGCACGTAGTAGTCGATGCTGATGCCGGCGAGGGTGGCCACCTCCTCACGGCGCAGGCCGGGGGTGCGGCGGATGCCGGCGCCGACGGTGAGGCCGACGTGTCCGGGGCTGGTCTGGGTGCGGCGGGCCCGCAGGTAGCGGCCCAGCTCGGCGCCCCCGCTGTGCGCGCTCTCGGATGCCATGACTCCAGTCTCGTCTGCCCGGCACCCGCCGCGTGGGTGAGAGGGGGGCCCTGTCATTACCCCCGAAGAGCCCGCCCTGCCAGGGCGGCGCGATCCGGGCGAAGGTGAAGGGACAGGAGGCCGGGACCCCGGCCGACGCCGGAGCCGACCACGGACACGAGGCGGCAGGCCGGGCGGAAGCAGGGGTGCCGGGTATGCCGCGAATCGGAACGAAGAGGCGAGATGCGCTTCACAAAACTGCGTGACCTGGAGGTTTCCCGGATCGGTCCGGGCGCGATGGGCATGTCCCACGGCTACACCGGGTCCGGCACCGACGAGGCGGAGTCGATCAGGACCGTGCCCCCCTTGGGGCAACACCCCCTGTAGCAACCCGCCACTTGGAGGAACCCCCTCCGTAGCGACCCCCCTTGAAGCAACCCCCCGAAGCAACACCCCTTCCCCTTGGAGCAACACCTCTCATGCGTGCAGCAGTGATGTACGGAGCCGGAGACGTCCGCGTCGAGGACCGGCCCGATGCGAAGATCGTGCACCCGACCGACGGCGTGGTGCGCACCGTCGCCGCGTGCGTGTGCGGCAGCGACCTGTGGCCCTATCGGTCGATGCCCGCCACCGGCACCGGCCGCCCCATGGGGCACGAGTTCCTCGGCGTCGTCGAGGAGACCGGCGCCGGCGTGACCGGCCTGAAGGCGGGGGACCTGGTCGTCGCCCCGTTCACCTACAGCGACAACACCTGCGACTACTGCGCCAAGGGCCTGCACGTCTCGTGCCGCGGCGGCGGCCGCTACGGCTTCGACGGCGTCGACGGCGGGCAGGGCGAAGCCGTACGCGTCCCGCACGCGGACGGCACCCTGGTGAGACTGCCGGTGGCCGCCGACTCCGCACTGGTGCCGTCGCTGCTGGCCCTGTCGGACGTGATGACCACCGGCCACCACGGCGCCGTCACCGCCGGCGTCGGCCGCGGGGACACGGTGCTGGTCGTCGGGGACGGCGCGGTCGGCCTGTGCGCGGTCATCGCCGCCGGGCGACTCGGCGCCGAGCGGATCGTGCTCGCCGGCCGCCATGAAGGCCGCACCGGCCTGGGCCGCGCCTTCGGCGCCACCGACGTCGTCGCCGAGCGCGGCGAGGAAGGCGTCGCCCGCATCCGCGAGCTGACCGGCGGCGTGGACAAGGTCATCGAGGCCGTCGGCACCCGGCAGGCCCTCGACACCGCCCTGGGCGCGGTCGTGGACGGCGGCACCGTCAGCCGCCTGGGCGTCCCGCAGTACGAGCAGGGGCCGATCGGCCCGGCCGCGTTCATGCGCAACATCACCCTCACCGGCGGGGCCAGCCCCGCCCGCGCCTACATCGAGGAACTGCTGCCCGACGTCCTCGACGGCACCATCGCCCCGGGCCGCGTCTTCGACCAGGCCTTCCCCCTCGACCGGACACCGGACGCCTACCGGGCCATGGCCGACCGCCAGGTCCTCAAGGCCCTCATCCGCCCGTGACCGCGTCACGCGCTCCGCCGCGCCCGTGCTTCTCACGGCGTCTGCCCGCGCAGGCTCTTCGCGGTGACCGCGATCCCGGCCGCGACGGCAGCCGGCAGGGGCCGGCGATCGCGGCCGCGAGAGTGGCGGTGTCCAAGTGCAGGCCCACGTCGGTGGAGTCGGCCCGGAAGAGGCCGGATGCCAGGCCCGCCGGCGGGGGCAGTGTCACCAGGACGCCGAGGACGGCCCCGATCACGACGACCGTGGCGGTCTCACCGGCCGAGACCAGGAGCAACTGGCGGTCGGTGCCACCGGCGGACTTCATCACCCCCCAGGTCGCGACGCCGGCCGTGGGCCGCCATGGCCATGCTGTTGGCGACGGCGAGCACGCTGTAGCCGACGGCGATGACGATCAGCATCATGGCCAGGCTGTCGGTGAGCTCGGCGTCGGTCTGGTAGTCGGCACGTGCGTACTCGGCGGCGTCGTGCAGCGCCGTGCCGGGGATCGCGCCGGAGGCCACGGCGTTGCCGGGGACGAAGATGTCGTCGGTGAGCGCGGCCGGATCGTGGGCGCGGACCAGGTCACGGGCGACCACGAAGTCGCCGCGGGCCGGGTCGGCGGGCAGGACCGCGCCGACGCGCAGCGTGACGAGGGCGCCGCCGGCGAAGCGGACCGGCACCTCCTGGCCCTTGCGCACCCCCAGGCCCTCGGCGGTGCGCTCGCCGAGCACCGCCTGACCCGGCTTGCCCCAGCGCGGGTCCCGGCTGCCCAGGACGTCCAGCACGGTCGCGCCGGCCGGGGCGGCGGCGTGCCCCGGGCCCTCGGCGGCCTGCTGGACCTTCAGCTGGTCCTTCAGCACGAAAGCGCGGGTCGGCAGGGCGGCCTTGCCCACCGGGTCGGCGGCGACGACCTCGTCGGTGTTGCCGGGTGTGCCGTCGGCGGTCACGACCGTCTGGCCCTTCACCTTCATGGCCTCGCCCGCCGGGTAGGCCACCCGCGTCGTCTCCACCATGCCGCTGAGCAGCACCGCGAAACCGACGGCGGCGATCACCGGGGCCACCAGCGAGGCGGCACGGCGCGGGTCGGCGATCAGCTCGCCCGGGAGCGCGAGGTCCTCGCGCTGATCGCGCAGGGCCGCGCCAACGCCGGTCTCGCCAAGCACCTGTTCATCAGCGAAGCGGCCGTGAACAAGCTCATCGGCAACATCTTCAGCAAACTCGACCTCCCGGTCGACACGGAGGGCCACCGGCGGGTACTGGCCGTCCTTGCCTTTCTGCGCGCCTGACGACACGCACGACGGAATTCGTATCCCGCCGGGATTTCTTGGGGCTCACCGATCGGGACGCAGGGTATGTAGATCTTCTTTTCGCGGAACTGCATGGACCGGGAGAAAAGGCGGGAGAGCGAGCAGGAAAGCGTTCCGGCCATGCCGTGCAATGCCGTGCCGTGCCGTGCAATGCCGTGCAGTGCAATGCCGTGCCGTGCCGTGCAATGCCGTGCAGTGCCGTTGCAGTCATGCGGCGCGATGCGACGCGAGGGCGCGCAGCAGGCGGGATCGGTCACCGAACGGCATGGCGATGAGGGTGTCCGCGCCGGCGGCCCGGTAACGGTCGAGCCCCGCGGCGAGTGTGCCGTCCGTGGCGGGAAGCGAGACGAGGTCGATCAGCTCGTCGGAGAGTTCGGCCGCGGCACCGCGCCGGTCTCCGGCGAGGAACCGTTCCTGGCAGGCCCGTGCCGATGCTCCGTGGCCGTAGCGTTCGGCGAGGTCGACGTAGAAGTTCCGCTCCCGTGACCCCATGCCCCCGAAGTAGAAGGTGAGGAAAGGGCGGATCTGGTGGCGTGCGGTGGCGGGGTCGTCGGCGAGCGCCATGGGTACGATCGGTGCGATGTCGACGTCCGGCCGGCTGCGGCCGGCCTTCTCGATTCCCCGCAGCAGCGGCGCGGTGAGTTCCTCACCGTGTCCCGGACTGAACAGGAACGGGAGCCAGCCGTCGGCGATCGCACCGGCCTGCTCGACCGTTCTGGCTCCGGAAACACCCAGGTAGAGCGGTATCCGGCGGGGGGCCGGCGGCGCGAGCAGCTTCAACGGCAGCCCCTGTCCGAGTCCCTGCCCGTAGGCGGGAATGGTCCACTGCTCGCCCTGGTGGTCGACCGGTTTCCCGCTCAGTGCCGCGCGGATCACCTCGACGTACTCCCGGGTCCTGGGCAGCGGTCTGGTGAAGGGGACGCCGTACCAGCCTTCGGAGATCTGCGGTCCGGACAGCCCCAGGCCGAGCATGAACCGTCCGCCGGACAGGTCGTCGAGGGTCGCCGCCGCCGTCGCGACGGTGGTGGGCTGCCGGGCCGGGATCTGCAGGACGGCGGCGCCGAGCCGGACGCGTTCGGTGACGGCCGTCAGGTGGCCCAGGAGGGAGACCGCCTCCTGCCCCCAGGTCTCCGCGACCCAGACGGAGTCGAGTCCCAGGTCGTCGGCGAGCCGGGCGACTTCGATCTGCTCCTTCAGCCTGAACCAGGGCCAGTACGCGACAGCGACGCCAAGACGCACGGCTGCTCCTTCGGTGGTGTGGGCGGCCGGCGGGAGATGTGCCGTATCGGCCATCGGCCCGGTCAATTGGACAACCGACTTCGTGCTGGAATCAACCCCTGCTTTTCAATCCTGACTTTGGTCGGGTAAATCGATGGCGAAAGTCGCTTGACGGCGCGTCGGTCCGCTGGGCGAGTCCTCTCGGAGAGGAAAACCCTTGACGTCCGCTTGAAGATCCACTTAGGGTGCGGAGAAAGACAACAGGCGCGGGGGGCCTGTCTGTTCTTCTCTGTCTGGTCCGGGTCCGAGCCGCGCATTGCCTGCGAGATCTCGCCCGGGGACAGCAGCCCCTCGACGCGTTCCGGAACTGCGGGGACGTACAGTGCGCCGGCGGCGTCCCGGCGGAGGGGGAGGGGCGGATGGCGTGGGCAGCCGTGAACGGGATACGGATGCACTACGACTCGCAGGGCACGGGGCAGCCGGTCCTGATGGTGATGGGGAGCGGCAGCCGGGGAAGGGTGTGGGACCTGCACCAGGTGCCGGCTCTCACCGCCGCCGGATACCGGGTCATCACCTTCGACAACCGCGGGGTTCCCCCCACGGACGAGTGCGCCGAGGGCTTCACCATCGACGACCTGGTGGCCGACACCGCCGCCCTGGTCGAGCACCTCGGGATCGGGCCCTGTCTGTACGTGGGCACCTCCATGGGCGCTCAGATCGTGCAGGAACTCACCCTGAAAAGGCCCGAGTTGGTGCGCAGGGTGGTACTGATGGCCACCCGCGGCCGGTCGGACACGATGCGCCGTGCCCTGGCCGCCGCGGAGATCGCCCTCCACGACTCGGGGCTGCGGCTGCCTGCGGGGTACACCGCGGTGGTGCGCGCGATGCAGAACCTCTCGCCGCGGACCCTGGCCGACTCCGACCAGATCAAGGACTGGCTGGACCTCTTCGAGATGTCGGCGCCGACGAGCGGGGGTGACCGCGTCCACATGGAGTTCTCCGCGATGGACGACCGGCTCGCGGCCTACGCCGGCATCGACCGGCCGTGCCATGTGGTCGCCTTCGCCGACGACCTGATCACCCCCGCCCCCTTGGGCAGGGAAGTCGCCGACGCCGTTCCCGGAGCGACGTACGACCTCCTGCCCGGCTGCGGGCACTACGGCTACCTGGAAGACCCGGACGCCGTGAACAAGATCATCATCGAGTTCTTCAGGCAGGAAGGATGACCGCATGAGCGACCTGGCCGAGCTGCGCGCCTGGAAGCCCTTCGAGCTGCGTCCCGACGGCACCCCGGGCGATCCCGGGGCACTGGCCGAACTGATCCGCGGCCACGAGGACTTCGCGGGCCTGCTCACCCGTGAGAAGGCCGTCGTGTTCCGCGGCTTCCACCTCACCGAGGAGACCCTGGACCCCGTCCTGGACCTGCTGCTGCCGAACCGGCTCGCCTATGTGCACGGCAACTCGCCCCGCACCAAGGTGGGTTCGAACATCTACACCTCCACCGAGTACCCGCAGGACCTGACGATCTCGATGCACAACGAGCTGAGCTACGGCCATCGCTGGCCGTCGCGGCTCGTGTTCTTCTGCGCCACGGCGCCCGCCACCGGCGGTGCCACACCCGTGGTCGACGGGCAGCTGTGGCTCGCCTCCCTCGACCGGGAGGTGCGCGAGGCGTTCGCCGGCGGGGTGCGCTACACGCAGAACCTGCACGACGGCCTGGGGCTGGGCAAGAGCTGGCAGGAGACCTTCGAGACGACCGACCGGGCAGCGGTGGAGGCCTTTCTGCGTGATGCGGAGGCCGACTGGAAGTGGCTCCCCGACGGCACGCTGCGCATCACCCAGGTGCGCCACTCCACCATCACCCACCCCGAGACGGGCGTGGACGTGTGGTTCAACCAGTCCGACCAGTGGCACCCGGCGTCCCTCGGCGACGAGACGGCGGCCGAACTCGCGCAGATCCTGCCGCAGGAGGAGCTTCCGCAGTCGGTCACCTTCGCCGACGGCAGCGCCATCCCCGCGGAGTACGTCCTCCAGGTACGCGACCGGGGCCTGGACAACGCGGTCGACGTCGACTGGCACCAGGGCGACCTGATGGTGATCGACAACCTCGCCGTGGGACACGGCCGGCGCCCTTTCACGGGTCCCCGCCGGGTCCTCGTCGCCATGACGGACTGACCGTCCCGCAGACCACGCCGAAGGGGGCGGACGCCGGCCGGCGTCCGCCCCCTTGCGTCGTCCGGCCCGTCGGCGGCCGGAGGTGAGGTCAGCGGGTGAGCGGTCTGCGGAACCCCGCCACCGCCGCCCACACGGCGACAGCCATGACCAGGAGACTGGTCGCCACCGCCCCCAGCACGTCGCCGCCCGGCGACCAGCCCAGGGCCAGTTCCCGTGTGGCGTCCACGGCGTACGAGACCGGATTCACCACGGCCACGGCGCGCAGCCACACGGGCAGCGCGTCCAGGGGGACGTACGCGCTGGAGGCGAACATCAGGGGAAAGAGCGCAAGACCGCTGACACTCTGCATGATCCGTGCGCTGCGCACCCATGTGCCCAGCGCGATGAAGACCCACGTCAGCGAGGTGATGACGAGGAGCGCCAGCACCAGCGCCCCGGCGACGCCCAGCACGCCGCCCGCGGGTTCGAAGCCGAAGAACAGCGTGGCGCACACCAGGAGCAGCGCGGTCTGGGCCGTGGTGCGCAGCACGTCCGTGACGGCGCGGGCGACCAGGATCCAGTGCAGGCCGACCGGCAGCGAGCGGAAGCGGACCAGCACGCCGTTGTCCATGTCCCGGATCAGCTCGGCGCCGGAGCCGACGGCCGACGTGATCCCGCTGGTGACCAGGATGGCCGGCATCAGGTAGTCGATGTAGCTCACGCCCGCGGGGAAGCGGTCCGGGGAGGCCATGCTGCCGAACACCTGGCTGAAGATGACCAGGAGGATCAGCGGCTGGACCAGCGTGAGGACGACGAGCCTGCGGTCGGCGACAAGGCCGCGCAGGCTCCGCCCGGTCAGCACGGCGAACTGGGCGCGCGGGCCCGCCGGTTTCCAGCGCTCGGGGGGCGCGGAGGTGACGCGGCCGGCAGGTGCCGTGACGCTCATGACGGTTGCTCCTCGGTGAGTCGGCGAGCCGCGGTCGCCACCGGCCCGGCGGCGAGGGAGAGATAGACGTCGTCCAGGGACGGCTCCGACAAGGTGAGCCCGGTGACCGGCACCTCGGCGACCTCGACCGCGCGCACGACCTGCGCGAAGTCGTCGAAGTCGGCGACCGGCACGCTCACCGCGCCCTCCCGCGGTGTCTGCACGGCGGCGAACCCGGCTCGGCGCAGGGCCCCGGCGACCTTGACGGCGTCCCCCCGCCGGGTCGTCGACAGATGGGCCCGGCGCTCACCCACGCGGGACTTCAGCTCGCTCGGCGTTCCCGCCGCCACCACACTCCCTTCGGACAGGACCGCCACGGTGTCGGCGAGGCGTTCCGCCTCCTCCAGGTACTGCGTGGTCAGCAGCACGGTGGTGCCGTCCGCGACCAGTGCCTCGACCGTCTCCCACAGGGAGAGCCGACTGGCCGGGTCCAGCCCGGTGGACGGCTCGTCGAGGAAGATCACTCGTGGCCGGCCGACGAGCCCGGCGGCGAGATCGAGCCGCCGGCGCATCCCACCCGAGTAGGTACGGCACAGCCGGCGCCCCGCCGAGGAGAGATCGAAGACGTCGAGCAGCGCGTCGGCACGCGCGCGGGCCTGCCGGGCACTGGCCCCCAGGAGCCGCGCGATCAGCACCAGGTTGTCGAAGCCGGACAGCTTCTCGTCGACCGAGGCGAACTGTCCGGTGAGCCCGATGCAGCCGCGCACGGCACGGCTGTCGCGGACCACGTCATGACCGGCCACGACCGCGCTGCCACCGCTCGGCGGCAGCAACGTGGCGAGGATGTTCACGAGCGTCGTCTTGCCGGCGCCGTTGTGCCCGAGCAGGCCCAGCACCGTGCCCTCCGCCACGTCGAGGCTCACGCCGCGCAGGGCGTGCACTTTCTCGTAGGACTTGGTGAGGTCCCTCGTGCTGATCATCGGTTCGGCCATGGATCCCCCCGTAGGTCAGGCCGGTTCAGTCGCCCGGGCGATGCGGGCCGCGCAGATGGCGGCCGAAGAAGCCGGTGACGATCGCGCGTTCGCTTCGCACCACGGCCTCCGGAGCACCGGTGCCGATCAGCCGGGCCGTCCGCCGCCCCGGCAGATCCGCCCGGTGGCGCAACTGCGGGAGCAGCGACTGGAAGTCGGTGAACGAATAGTGCGCTGTGCCCGCGAGGCGGCGGACCGTCACCGACGCCGGTGAGCTGTCGAGCAGCCGGCCCGGCAGCGCCCCGGCGGGCGCCGCGCCGGACCCCACCATCAGGAACGGGCGGTCCAGTCCCGTGCGTACCAGGCGGTCCAGTTCCGGCCAGGAGCGCCGTTCGGGTGTGACGTTGAATCCGTCGAGGTCCAGGCCCGCGTCGATCCGCTCGTCCAGCGCCATGGTCTCGGCCGCGGTGATCCCGCCCGCCGAGTGCCCGAACATCCCGATCCGGTCCAGGTCCAGCTGCGCGCCCAGCCCCGCGGGCAGCGCGCGCCGCGTGCCGGGCCGGGCGAGCGCGTCCAGGACGAAACGGGTGTCGGCGGTGCGCACCCGCATGCGCCGGGCCAGCCCGTCCGCGGTGCCGGCGTGAGCCGTCATGGGCCGGGCGACCCGGCCGTGCCCGAGATCCACCCCGAGGGCCTCGTACGTGTGGTCCATCGTCACGACGACGTAGCCGCGGCCGGCGAGTTCCTCGACCAGCGCCGTGCCCCACGAGCGGGAGGTGCCGAGACCGGGCGAGTACAGGATCACCGGCCGTCGCCGCGCGGGCTCGGCTGCCGGTGCGCCGACCGCCGCGTGGGTCGTCACCGCCGACCAGTCGACGCGTCCGGCCGGGAGACCGAGGATGCGGGACGCGTTCCCCGCGAAGCCGTGCGCGACGGCAGGGGGCATCCAGGGGGCCCGGGGCCGTCCCGTCGTGTCGCCTGCCGGGTACCAGACACTGATCATCAGCTCCCGTGGACCGCGGCGCGTCCAGGGGTCGGTGCGCTGGCGGTCGACCAGGCGCAGATCGGCCCGGCCGACGGGGTACGGCCCGGTGGGCGCCGGCAGGCGGGGCACCACGGCCGCCGCCGGAGCGGCGATCGCGGCACGGGGGGCCGGGGGAGCGGCGATCGCGGCACGGGGAGCCGGGGGCGCGGACAGCCGCAGGCAGAGCCCGGTGAGCAGCAGCGCCAGGGCCGCCGTCGGCAGCGCGGCGAACAGGGACAGGGGGTGGTGCCGTTTCATGCGTCCAAGATCCCCGCGGCGGGCCCGCGGCACATCTGCGGAAAGGCATGACCTGACCCTTTCGTCCGGCACGCAAATGCTCTGCCGAAGGTGATCCGAACAGGAGGCCGCCGCGTCGCCCGATGGGGTTCATGAGTCGTAGGCCCGCCGGACGAAGGCCAGGGAGTCCAGCAGTCCCTCCGCGGTCATGGCCCGTGCGGGCTGCGGCGCGGCCGTGCGCGGCAGGGGGAGACCGCCGGTGGACGACCAGCGCAACCAGCCGCCGCCGTCGATGACGCTGCGGGTTCGGCCCTGGTTGTCCGGGTGCAGGCAGAACGGGACGTCCAGCAGGCCCCGGGCGAACGCGCGGACCAGGGCCGTTCCCACGTCCGGGTGCAGTTCCCTGACGGCGTGCACCAGCGCGCGGGCCTCCGCGTAGACCCCCCCGCCGGACGCGTCCGGCACCGGCCCCGGGCCGCCGCGGCAGTCCTGCCGGGCGGTGTGCGAGGCCAGTTCGAGTGCGGTCACGTTCTCGTCGATCGTGGGGATGCGATGCGCCTCGGCCGCGGTCTTGACGATCAGCCGGGCGGCGCCGCCGCGCACCGCGAGCGAGGCCGCGGAGCGCAGCAGCCGCTCCGCCCCCCGGCCGGTGCTGGGATACAGACCCATGTACGCGTACAGCACGCTGTGCCACCGCACGTCGGCGGGCAGTTCCCGGGCCGCCAGCCGGTGCAGCGCGGCAAGCGCCTGCATGTCCTGTTCGGTGCTGGTCTGCTGGGCGTAGCTCAGGGAGATGCTGCGCAGCCCGTGCTGGGCGAAGAACAGTCCCTCCAGCACGCTCAGCGCCACCAGCAGGCCGGGTGGGCAGAGCTGGCCGAGCATGCAGCCGCCGAAGGTCTCGAGGTGGGGCACGAGGTCCGGACGGCCGGCCGAGGCCAGCAGTTCGCAAGCGTCCGCCCAGGACCGTACGGACTCGCGCAGCGGCGTACGGCTGTAGGGCAGGCAGTACGAGACGGGGCCGCCCTCGGTGGCGTGCACGCCCGCCGCGACCAGCTCGGCGAAGATCGCTCGCGGACGGGCCGATCCATGGCGGACCTGGACCGGGAAGGAGTCGTCCTGGACGCCGTCGAGGAGGACTCCGGTCGCTGCCGCTCCATGGGCCAGCAGGGGATAGCCGTTGAGGGGGGCACCGCGGGCCAGCGCCGCCTCGGCCGCGGCGTACTCCCCCAGCCGGGTGTAGCTGTCCAGGGTGATCGTGCCCACGGTGACCCCCGCGGCCCGCTTGGTCCGCTCCAGGCCGGCGCGCATCCGCGCCGCGCCGGCGAACCCCATGCGCGGCTGCACGACGAGGTCCCCGCGCGCCCGGGCGCGGGCCACGAAACCGCCGAAGCCCCGGTCCGACGGAGATGTCATGCCGCGGCCGTGCGGTGACGGTTCAGGAAGAGTTCGAAGGCACCGAGGTCGCCGGTGTCGAAGACGGCGTCGAAGCCCGCGTCGAGGAGTCTGCGCGTGCTGCCGGCGTTGCGCAGTCCGTCCGTGCCCAGCTTGCCGCCGATCACCACCGGGAGGTGGCGCAGGCCGGGCTCCGCCCTGATGGCCCCGATGGCCTGGAGTCCGTCGTCGAACCCGTGCCCGTTGACGCTGCTGAGGACCACGAGATCCGGGCGCAGCTCACGGCAGGAGCGGACGAGGAGGTCATCCGGAACGCAGGAACCGAGATTACTGACCGTGTATCCACGCTCTTCAAGGAAGAGGTGTACATAAATTAAATTCCAGGTGTGCGCATCTGACAACGTGCCAGATACCAGTACCGTTCCCCCCACGGTCAAACACCCTCTCCACGTAATGGCAGTTGGATGATCAATCGGACCTTAGGTGTGTCTCTAGCGGAGTGTCAAGGGCAAGTCAAGTGGCGTCGGTCTCAGGGATCCAGGAGGTGGGGATGTGTGGAATCGGGGCAACCTTCCGGATGGTTGGGGAGTGCATGACCTTCGTTGGGTGTGGACTGACCAAAGTAGGTTGACCCCGCCTTGATGAGGGGTTTGATACTGGCTCGGCGCCGTTCGCGGCTCCTGTGAAGGTGGCTAAAAGGGCTTGACTTTACGATTCAATGGTCCTTAGGGTCGATGAAAGTTGACCTTGGTCACCGGTCGATGGTCAGAGGAGGACGCACCGGTTCGGATCCAGAGATCAATGAATGGCAACCGCATAGGAAGATGTGGCACCGCGGGCAGAAATGCGGCGCTGCGGGGGAAGGATCTTTTTGATGCACGCCAATTTCGTCCAGGCCATCCGTGGGAATGTCGCGAAGCGCGGTTCGTCCACCGCCGTCACCTTCTTATCCGATTTCGATGCCCATGACGGCCGAATATCCGTGACCTATCCGGAACTCGACCGGAGGGCCCGCTCGGTGGCCGCCGCGCTGCTGGAGCGATGTGCGCCCGGGGACCGCGCACTGCTGCTGTACCCCGAAGGCCTCGAATTCGCCACGGCTTTCATCGGCTGTCTGTACGCCGGCGTCGTGGCCGTACCCTCACCGCTTCCCGGCCGGTACCGCCATCACCGGCGCCGGGTGTCCGCCATCGCCGCCGACGCCCAGGTCGCCGTGGTTCTCACCGAGGGCCGCAGCCTCTCGGAGGTCGGCGACTGGGCCGAGGGAGCCGGACGGGACCGCGACGCGCTGCTCGTCACCGACACCCTCGACGTGCCGCCCCTGGCCGAGCAGTCGCTGCCTGCCATCGACCGTGACTCGGTCGCCCTGCTCCAGTACACCTCGGGTTCGACGGGCAGCCCCAAGGGCGTCGTCCTCACCCATGGCAACCTGCTGCACAACGCCGACAGCCTGTGCCGCACCTTCGGCCTCGACGCGGGTTCCCGCTTCGGCTCCTGGCTCCCGCACTACCATGACATGGGCCTCATGGGCATTCTGCTGCCGCCGCTGTATCTCGGCAGTTCCTGCGTTCTCATGAGCCCGACCACCTTCCTCAAGCGGCCGCACTGGTGGCTGCGGATGATCGACGAGTTCGACATCGCCTGGTCCGCGGGCCCCAACTTCGCGTACGAACTGTGCAGCCGTCAGATCACGGACGAGCAGCTCGCCGGCCTGGACCTGTCCCGCTGGCGGTACGCCAACAACGGCTCCGAGCCGGTCCAGGCCGCCACCCTCACCGCCTTCGCCAAGCGCTTCGCCGTCGCCGGTCTGCGCACCGAGGCGCTCAACCCGTGCTACGGCATGGCGGAGGCGACCGTCTTCGTCAGCGGCTCCGGCCACCGCGAACCGGTCGTGCTCCACGTCGACGAGCAGCGCCTCGCCGGCGGCACCCTCGCGCCCGTCTCCGCGGCCGGCCCCGGCAGGGACGTCGTCTCCTGCGGCTTCCCGCACGACTACGACGTACGCATCGTCGAGCCCGGGAGCCGGCGCGCGCTGCCCGACGGGGAGATCGGCGAGATCTGGCTGCGCGGTCCGAGCGTCGGCCACGGCTACTGGGACAATGCGGAAGCCACCGAGCGGACCTTCCACGCCACGCTCGCCGATGGCGATGCTGATGCCGGAGCCGGAGCCGGAGCCGGAGCCGGAGCCGGAGCCGGAGCCGACGCCGATGCCGGAGCCGACGCCGAGGGCGGTTACCTGCGGACCGGGGACCTGGGCGCCGTGCTGAACGGTGAGCTGTTCATCACCGGACGGCTCAAGGAAATGCTCATCCTGCGCGGCCGCAACCTCTATCCGCAGGACATCGAGTACGAGGCGCGCCAGCACCATCCCCACCTGCACGGCACGTTCGGAGCCGCCTTCACCGTGCCCGTGCGCGACGACGAAGGCCGCGAGGAGGAACTCCTCGTCCTCGTGCACGAACTGCGCGGCCGGCACACCGAGGCCGAGCTGGAGGAGCTGGCCACCTCCATCCGCCGCACCGTCTTCACCGAGTTCGGCGCGCACCTGTCGGGGCTGGCCCTGGTCCGCCGCGGGGCCGTGCCGCGTACCACGAGCGGCAAGATCCAGCGCCTGGAGATGCGCGAACTCTTCCGCGCCGGAGAGGTCTCCGCGCTCATCAGCAAGCTCGACCCTCGTCTGGAAGCAGCCACCGCGTAAGCACGCCGCAGACACACCGGCCGGCCCGCACCGAGCGGGCGCCGGACCACGAACAGTTCCTCGCGCGCCGCCCGGCCCGGGGAGCCACACACCGGGGGATCCACAGTGCAGCACACCTCTGTGCTCAGACTCGATCAGTTCCTGCGCCGGTCAGACTCCGCAGACGGCTCTCTGAGCCCTCGAACCATGGCCGCGCTGGACCGCGCGGAACGTTTCCCGGCCGAGGCCTGTCGCACGCTCGACGACTTCGGCCTCGCCGCCCACTACGTCGACGCCCGCCACGGCGGCCTCCTGGACGACCACGTCGAACTCGTCCAGCTGCTGCGCACCGTGGCCCGCCGCGACCTGACGGTCGCGGTCGCCCACGGCAAGACGTTCCTCGGCACCGCCCCCGTCCGGGTCGGGGGCAGCCCCGCGCAGGCGGACCTGCTCGCCGCGCAGGTACGGGCCGGCGCCGTGGCCTCCTGGGCGCTGACCGAGCGCGAGCACGGCAGCGACCTGCTCGCCGGAGAGTTCACCGCCCGCCGCACGGCGCGGGGATGGCGGCTCGACGGGGAGAAGTGGCTCATCAACAACGCCACACGGGGCCGGTTCCTGTGCGTCCTCGCCCGCACCGACGAGCGCGGCGGCGCCCGGGGCTTCAGCCTCTTCCTGGTCGACAAGGAGCAACTGGCCCCCGGCAGCCACCGGCACCTGCCCAAGGTGCGCACCCACGGCATCCGCGGCGCGGACATCAGCGGCATCGCCTTCGACGGCGCCGTCGTGCCGGACGAGGCGCTGGTGGGTGCGGCGGGCACCGGAGCGGAGACCGTCCTCAAGACCCTGCAGCTGACCCGCACCGTGTGCACCGCCCTGTCGCTGGGCGCGCTCGACCACGGGCTGGAGATCGCCGCCGACTACGCGCTCGGCCGTCACCTGTACGGGCGGCGGCTCGGCGACCTGCCGCGCGTGCGCCGCATCCTGGGCCAGGCGTGCGCCGGGCTGATCGTCGCCGAAGCCGTCACCACCGTGGCCGCCCGCGCCATCCACACCCTGACCTCCGAGATGAGCGTCATCGCGTCCGTCGCCAAGGCCCTCGTCCCGACGCTCGCCCAGGACACCCTCGACCAGCTCGGCGAACTGCTCGGGGTGCGGAGCTTCCTGAGCGACACCTACCGCGAGGGCGCCTTCGCCAAGCTCGACCGGGACCACCGCATCGTCGCCGTCTTCGACGGCAGCACGGCCGTCAACCGCAGCCTGCTCATCGACCACTTCCCGGCCCTCGCCCGGTCCTGGCGCCGTGGCACGGCCGACCGGGACGCCGTCGCCGCGACGACACCGAGCGGACCCGCCCGCCCCTTCGACCCGAGCCGGCTGCGGTTGCTGTCGACCCGGGGATGCAGCCTCGTGCAACTCCTGCCGGACGCGGTCGGCCGACTGCGCACCGCCGTCGGGCAAGGTCAGCTGCCGGCCGAGGCGGCGCGCATGGCGGACGAGCTCACCGAGATCGCCGACGCCGTGCACACCGGGATGGAGCAGCAGGAACGCACCGTCCGCGACGTCCCGCAGTCCGCCTTCGACCTGGCCGAGCGATACGAACTGTGCTTCGCGGCAGCGGTCCTCGTGCACCTGTGGCTGGACAGCGCCCGCACCCCGCACGACGGGTTGTGGCTGCAAGCCGGTCTCGCCCTCGTCCTGGGCCGGCTCGGCCACGCCGTCGACGAGACGCGGGCCGGCGCCTTCGACCGGCTGGCCGACCGGCTGCTCACCGCGCCCGACGGGCCACCGTTGTCGCCGGCCCACCACGCGCGAAGGGGCGCCCAGTGACGACGGCACCCACCACCGCCCTGACCGCACGGCTGCACGCGCTGGAGTCGGCGCTCGGCGATCCCTTCGCCGACGACAACCCGCTCGGCCTGCACGCCGTCCTCGAAGCCGACGAGCGCGGCGAGATGTTCGAGGCCGGGGAACAGGCGCTGCACGCGTACGGCCTGGGCGCCGAGTTCGTCCCCACGGCCTTCGGCGGCCGCCTCGACCGGCTCGACCACCTCGTGGAGATCATGCGCTCGGTCTACCGGCGCGACCCCTGCCTCGGACTGGGCTACGGCGCCAGCTCGTTCATCGCGGGCGTCAACCTGTGGGCCGCGGGCAGCGACGAGCACTGCCGGCAGGCCGCCGAACTGCTCCGTTCCGGCCGCCGGGTGGCCGTCGCCTACCACGAACTCGCGCACGGCAACGACATGGCCGGCACCGAGTTCACCGCACTGCCGGGCCCGGCCGGACTCGTCCTCAACGGCCGCAAGGAGATCATCACCAACGTGCGGCGGGCCGAGGCGGTGGTCGTCTTCGCCCGTACCGCACAGCGTCCCGGCAGCCGCAGCCACTCCCAGCTGTTCGTCGACAAGTCGCGGCTTCCCGAGGGGCACATGACGTACCTGCCCCGCTACCGGACCAGCGGCATGCGCGGAGTGCAGCTGGGCGGCATCGAGTTCCGCGACTGCCCGCTGCCCGACAGCGCCGTCCTCGGCACCCCGGGCCAGGGTCTGGAGACCGCGCTGCGGTCCTTCCAGGTCACCCGCACCACCCTGGTGTCGATGTTCACCGGGGTCCTCGACACGGCACTGCGCCTCACCCACGCGCACGTCGTGGGCCGGCGCCTGTACGGCCGGACGGCCGCCGATCTGCCGCACGTCCGCTCGGTGCTCTCCGCCGCGTTCTCGGACCTGCTCACCGCCGACTGCTTCGCGACCGTGGCGACCCGCGCGCTGCACCTGCTGCCTGCCGAGACCCCGATCTACGCGCAGGCCGTGAAGTTCTTCGTCTCCAAGACCCTCATGGACGCCATGAACCGGCTCTCGGCCGTACTGGGCGCCCACTTCTACCTCCGCGAGGGAGCGTCCGCGGCCTTCCAGAAACTCCTGCGGGACATCCAGCCCGCCGGTTTCGGACACGCGGCGCGTGCGGCGTGCCAGATGTCCCTGCTGCCCCAGCTCCCGCTGCTCGCCCGGCGGTCCTGGCGCGGCGACGCCACCGCACCGCCCGAGCTGTTCCACCCCGGCGCCGACCTTCCCGAGTTCGACTTCCGCCGGCTCGCCATCAGCGCCGCCGGCCGCGAGAGCCTGAGCACCTCGCTCGGCGCCGGGCTGGCCGCCATGCCGCAGGGCGGCGGAGCGGCGTACACCGCGCTGCGCGAGCACGGCGAGCACTTCGTCCGGGAACTCGCCGTCCTGGCCGAGGAGTGCGCGGCGCTCCCGCCGTCCGAGCTGTCGGTCGGGGCGGCCTCGCACACCTACGACCTCACCACCCGCTATGTGAACGTCCTCGTGGCCGCCGCCTGTTCCGAGACGTGGCGGCACGCCCAGGACCTTGACGACACCTTCCTGGCGGACCCGGTCTGGGCGGCCGCCGCCCTCCACCGGTTGCGCACCCCGTCCGGCGCCCCCCGGGCCTCGCTGCCCGACCACCTCGAACAGCCGCTGTGGGCCGAACTGGTGGACCGCTGCGCCCAGGCACGTGGCCTCGGACTGCTGCCACGGCCGCTCGCCTGATCCCACACCTGATCCACGCCCGAGTCACTCCTCATCCCACACCTGATCCACGCCCGAGTCACACCGGATCCCACACCTGACCCGTCCTCGACTCACACCTGACCCCACACCTGATCCCACCCGGCCGGGCGCCGGCGGGCCCCGGCCCGAGCACCACCGCGCCGCTGCCGCTGCCGCTGCCGCACGGGCGCACGCCCACCGGCAGTCCGCCGACCGCCCGCAACCCGCCGACCGCTCACCGCCGACCCACTGGCCCGCCGCCCCTCCGACCTCGTACCCCGACAGGAGACCCCATGTCCGAGAGCACACCCCCGAGCGCGACCGGCTCCGGCGACGACGACCTGCGCGACTGGCTGGTGGCCAGCGTCGCCGAACACCTGAGGATGCCGGCCGCCGACCTCCGGCCCGACGTGCCGCTCAGCGACTACGGCCTGGACTCGGTGTACGCCCTGTCCGTCGCCGCCGAGATCGAGGACCACCTCGGTTTCCCGGTCGACCCCACGATGATGTGGGACAACCCCACGATCGACGCCCTGCTCACCGCCATCGGCGAGGAGCGGGCCCGCAGCCGCGCGGCCTGAGCCGCACAGCGCACCTTCCACGCATCCGCAGCATCCGCACACCGCAGTTCCACGCAGACCGCAGCGCCCTGGGGGATGGGAAGCCCGTGTCCGACGTCAGCACCACACTCCGTACCGTGTCCGCCGCGCAGACCGGCATCTGGGTGGCCCAGCGCATGGCGCCCGACAACCCCTTCTACAACTGCGCCGTCACCTACACGGTCGCCGGACGCCTGGACGAGTCGGCCCTGCGCCTGGCCGTCGCCCAGGCACTCGCCGAGACCGAGACGCTGCGCACCCGGTTCCACGACACAGCGGACGGCCCCCGGTTGAGCATCGAACCGGCCGGCACGCCCAGGCTCCACGTCGTCGACCTCACGGACCGGCCCGACCCCGACGCGGAGATCGAGGCCTGGACGGCCGCCGACCTCGCCACCGCGACCGACCTCACCCGTGAAGCGCCCTGCACGCACGCCCTGTTCACCGTGGGCGCGCGGCGCAGCGTCCTGTACTTCCGCTACCACCACATCGTGCTGGACGGCTTCGGCCAGCACCTGTACATCCGGCGGCTCGCCGAGCTGTACACCGCGTTCGAGCGGGGCATCGTCCCGGCGGGAACCGGCGCGGCCCCCCTCGCCGACCTGCTCGCCGAGGACGCCGCCTACCTCGCCTCCCCCCGCCACGCCACGGACGCGGCGTACTGGCGGGAGGCGTTCGCCGGCCACCACGAGGGCACTCCGCTCGCCGGACGCGTCGCCCCGCCCACGCTCAGCACCATGCGCCGGGTCACCCCGATGGCACCGGAGCTGCTCGCGGGACTCGCCGACGGGAGCCGCGGCGGCGTCGGCGGCCTGTCCGCCACGATCGTCGCCGCCACCGCGGCGTACGCGCACCGCCTGCTCGGCCGGCCCGACGTCATCGTCAACATGCCGATGGCGGCCCGCCGTTCCCGCACGGAACTCGGCACGCCCGCGATGCTCGCCAACGAGGTGCCCGTCCGCCTGTCCGTCAAGCCGGACACCACCTTCGGCGACCTGGTGGACCAGGCGGAGCGGCGGATCCGGCAGACCATCCGGCACCAGCGCCACCGGGGCGAGGCGCTGCGCGCGGAACTCGGCCTGTCCGCCGAGGCAGGCGCCCTGACCGGACCGCAGGTCAACGTGATGGCCTTCGAGCAGGAGACCCGCTTCGGCGCCCACCCGGCCGCGCGCCGCCAGCTCGCCAACGGCCCGATCGCCGACCTGACGGTCAACGTCTACCGCACGGCCGGCTCCGAGGACTGGGAACTGGAGTTCTGCGGCAACCGCGCCCTGTACACCGAGGACGACCTCGTCCGCCACCAGGAACGGTTCTGCGCCTTCCTGGAGCGCGCCGCCGGGCACCCCGGCCGCCCGGTCGCCGCCCTGGACCTGCTCACCGGCACCGAGCGCGACACCCTGCTGAGCCGGTGGCACGGCCCCGTGCGCGAGCGGGCGGCCACCACCCTCCCCGGCCTGTTCGAGGCACAGGTGGCCCGGACCCCGCACGCGCCCGCCCTCCACCACGCCGGCGGCACCCTCACCTACGCCGAACTCAACACCCGCGCCAACCGGCTCGCCCACCTGCTCATCGGTCACGGCACCGGCCCCGACCAGCACGTCGGCCTCGCCCTGCCGCGCTCCACCGACCTCGTCGTCGCCCTGCTCGCCGTGCTGAAGGCAGGCGCCGCCTACCTGGCCGTCGACCCTGACTACCCGGCCGACCGCATCGCCCACCTGCTCGGCGACACCCGCCCCGGCCTCGTCCTGACCACCGCCGACCTGGCGGCCGGCCTGCCGCTGGACGGCGTGCGACCGCTGCTCACCGACGCCCTCGACACCAGCGGGCAGCCCGCGCACGACCCCACCGACGCCGACCGCCACCGGCCGCTGACCGCCGCCCACCCCGCCTACCTGGTCTACACCTCCGGTTCGACCGGCGTACCCAAGGGCGTGGTCGGACTCCACGAGGGGGCCGTCAACCGGCTGCTGTGGTTCGGCGAGGAGTTCCCCTTCGACGGGCGGCCCGTCCTCGCCAAGAGCTCCCTCAGCTTCGTCGACGGCACCACCGAACTCCTCGCCCCGCTCGTGCACGGCGCCCCCGTCGTCCTCTGCGACGCCGACACCGCCCGCAGCGCCGCCGCCATGACAAAGCTCGCCGCCCGGCACGGCGCCGCCCGGATCACCCTCGTGCCCAGCCTCCTCGCCGAACTGCTGGACGGCGACGACACCGGTGCCCTGGCGCCGTGCACGCTGTGGGTGACCAGCGGCGAGGCACTGCCCCCGGCGTACGCCGAACGGTTCCGCGCCGCGCTGCCCGGCGCCCGCCTGCTCAACCTGTACGGCTCCTCCGAGGCCAGTGGCGACAGCCTGTACGCCGATGTCACCGCCGGCACCGTGCGGATCGGCCGGCCCATCACCAACACCCGCGCCTTCGTGCTGGACGCGTCCCTGCGCCCGGTGCCGGCCGGCACCCCGGGCGAGCTGTACGTGGCGGGCGCGGGCCTGGCCCGCGGCTACCTCGGGCGGCCCGCCCTGACCGCCGAGCGGTTCGTGGCCTGCCCCTTCGGCGGCGCGGGCGAGCGCATGTACCGCACCGGCGACCTGGCCCGCTGGACGGCCGACGGGGAGCTGGAGTACCTCGGCCGCGCCGACCAGCAGGTCAAGGTGCGCGGCTTCCGCGTCGAACCGGCCGAGATCGAGGCGGCCCTCACCGCCCACCCCGAGGTGGAGCACGCCGCCGTGGTGCTGCGCGAGGACCGGCCCGGCGACAAGCGGCTGGTGGCCTACACCGTCGGCGGCGCCGACGCCGGGCACCTGCGCGCCCTGGTGGCGGAGGCCCTGCCGGACTACATGGTGCCGTCGGCGTTCGTCACGCTGGCGGCGCTGCCCCTCAGCCCCAACGGCAAACTGGACCGGGCCGCCCTGCCCGCACCCGCCTACGCCTCCCGGGGCGGGGCCCCGCGCACCGCCGCCGAGACCCGGCTGTGCGCCCTGTTCGCCGAGGTGCTCGGCGTACCGCGGGCCGGCGTGGACGACAGCTTCTTCGACCTCGGCGGCGACAGCATCCTGGCCCTGCGGCTCGTCGCCCACGCCCGCCGCGCCGGCCTCGCCTTCAGCGCCCGCGACGTCTTCGTGCACCGCACCGTCGAGGCCATCGCGGCAGTGGCCCGGACGGCCGCGGACACCGGCCCGGACACCCGCACCCTCCCGCCGCCCCTGCCGGACGCCGAACTCGCCCTCGTCGACGCCCCGCCCGGCGCCCGCGTCCTGCCGCTGACCCCGCTGCAGGAAGGCCTGCTCTTCCACAGCGTCTTCGACGAGGACCAGCCCGACCTCTACACCGTCCAGGCCGTCCTGGAACTCGGCGGCCCGCTCGATGCCGCCGCCCTGCGCACCGCGGCGGCGCGGCTGCCGGAGCGGCACGACGCGCTGCGAGCCGCATTCCGGCACGAAGGACTGAGCCGCGCCGTCCAGGTCGTACCCCGCGAGGCACCGCTCGTGTGGCGGGACGAGACGGCCGAGGACCCGCAGGCCCTCCAGGCGCTGCTCGACGCGGAACGCGCCACGCGCTTCACCCTGCGGCGGCCGCCGCTCGTCCGGTTCCTGCTGGTCCGCACCGCGGCCGACCACCACGTCCTGGCGCTGACCGCACACCACGCCGTCCTCGACGGCTGGTCGCTGCCCGTTCTCGTCCGCGACCTGCTGCGCGCGTACGCGAGCGGCCGGCCGCTGCCCCGGGCGCGGACGTTCGAGGACCACTTGGCGTGGCTCGCGGCGCAGGACACCGACGCGGCCCGGCACGCCTGGACCGCCGCGTTCGACGGCTTCGACGAGCCCGCCCGGCTCGCCCCGGCCGCGCCCGGCCGCACCCCTGTGCCGCCCGCCCGGGTGGAGCACGACCTGCCGGCCGGGCTGACCGCCCGCCTGGGACAGCGCGCCCGTGAGCTGGGTGTCACCCTCAACTCGCTGACCACGGCCGCCTGGTCGCTGGTCCTGTCCCAGCTGCTCGGCCGGAGCGACGTGGTCTTCGGCACCACGGTGGCCGGCCGCCCCGCCGAGCTGAACGGCGTGGAGGACATGGCCGGCCTCTTCATCAACACGTTGCCCCTGCGCGTACGGCTGGACCCGGCGGAAGGTGTCGGAGACCTCGCCGTACGACTCCAGCGGGAGCGGACGGCCCTGCTGGAGCACCAGCACATGGGACTCGCCGACATCCAGCGCTGGACCGGCCTCGGTGAACTCTTCGACACCTCCATGGTGTTCGAGAACTACCCCTTGGACCGGGGCGCGCTCGGCACCCTCGCCGAGGAGGCCGGCCTGCGGCTCCTGGACGCCCGCGCCCACGAAGGCGCCCACTTCCCGCTGAGCCTCGTCGTCCACCCGGGCGAGCGTCTGCGGCTGCGGATCGACCACCAGCCCGACCTGGTCGACGCCGACGCGGCCCGGCGGACCGTCGCCCGCCTGGCGAGCGTCCTGGAACAGATCGCGGCCGACCCGGCCACGGCGGCGGGACGCGTGGACGTCCTCGTCGGCACCGAACGCGCGACGCTGCTGGAGCGGTGGAACGCGACCGGGCGCCCCGTGCCCCCGGTCGCCCTGCCGCAGCTCTTCGAGGCCCGCGCGGCCCGCACCCCGCACGCCACGGCCGTGGTCCACGACGGCCACGAGGTCAGCTACGCGCAACTGAACGCCCGGGCGAACCGCCTGGGCCGGCTGCTGGCCCACCAGGGGGCGGGCCCCGGCCGCCGGGTCGCGGTCCGGCTGCCGCGCTCCGTCGACCTCGTCGCCGTACTGCTCGCCGTCGCCAAGTCAGGAGCGGCGTACGTGCCGCTCGACCCGGACTTCCCCGCCGACCGCATCACGTACATGATCGAGGACTCCCGGCCCGTCCTCGTGGTGGACGAGGACTGGCTCGCCGGGGCCCGGACCGAGGAGCACGCCCCCGACGACCTGGCCGCGGTGTCCCCGCACAGCCCCGCGTACGTGATCTACACCTCCGGGTCGACCGGCCGCCCCAAGGGCGTCGTCGTCGGGCACGCCGCGCTGGTCAACTTCCTCGACTCGATGGCGCGGTCGCTCGCCCTCGGCGCCGAGGACCGGCTGGCGGCGGTCACCACGGTGGGCTTCGACATCGCCGCCCTCGAACTGTACGCGCCGCTGCTGGCCGGCGCGTGCGTGGTGCTCGCCGACAAGGACACCACCCGGGACCCGCAGGCACTGGCCGGCCTGATCGGCACGGCCGGGGCGACGGTGATGCAGGCGACCCCGAGCCTGTGGCGCGCCCTCCTCGACGAGGTCCCGGACGCCCCCGCCGGGCTGCGGGTCCTCGTCGGCGGCGAGGCACTGCCCGCCGACCTCGCCGACCGCCTGCTGGCCACGGCCCGCACGGTCACCAACCTCTACGGGCCCACCGAGACCACCGTCTGGTCCACGGCCGGGAAGGTCTGCGGCGACAGCGCCGTCCGGGGTGCGATCGGCCGCCCCATCGGCAACACCCGGGTGTACGTCCTCGACGCCGCCCTGCGCCCTGCGCCCGCCGGTGTGGCCGGCGAGCTGTACATCGCGGGCGCGGGACTGGCCCACGGCTACCTGGACCGCCCCGGCCTGACGGCGGAGCGGTTCGTCGCCGACCCGTACGGCGAGCCGGGAGCGCGCATGTACCGCACCGGTGACCTGGCGCGCTGGTCCGCCGACGGCGAACTGGAGTACCTCGGCCGCACCGACCAGCAGGTCAAGGTGCGCGGCCACCGCATCGAACCCGGCGAGATCGAGACCGCCCTGCTCGCCCACGAGAGGGTCTCGCGCGCCGCGGTCGTGGTGCGTGAGGACCGACCCGGCGACCAGCGCCTGGTGGGCTACGTCGTCGGCACCGGCACCGCCCCCGAAGAGCTGCGTGCCCACCTGGCCCGCACCCTGCCGGAGTACATGGTCCCCTCGGCCCTCGTCACGCTGGACGAACTGCCCCTGACCCCGAACGGCAAGCTGGACCGCAAGGTTCTGCCCGCCCCCGACTTCACCGCGGCCCTCTCCGGACAGGCGCCCCGCACCGCACGCGAACGCACCCTGTGCGCCCTGTTCGCCGAAGTGCTCGGCGTACCGGAGGCCGGCGTCGACGACAGCTTCTTCGCCCTCGGCGGCGACAGCATCGTCGCCGTGCGCCTGGTCGGCCGCGCCCGCCGGGCCGGACTCCGCATCGCCGTCAAGGACGTCTTCGCCCACCGTACGGTCGCCGCGCTCGCCGCGGCCCTGCCCGAGGACACCGACGACGGCACGGATCCCGCCGCGGCCGCCGAAGGCCCCGCCGACACCCCGGTCGACGTCCCCCTCGACACCGGGGAACTGGCCGGGCTGCGCGCGCAACTGCCCGCCTCGGCGCAGGTGCTGCCGCTCACCCCGCTCCAGGACGGCCTGGTCTTCCACAGCGTCTTCGACCGAGACGCCCCCGACGTCTACACCGTGCAGGTCGCCGTCGAACTCCTCGGCCGCCTCGACACGTCCGCCCTGAAGGCCGCCGCCGCCGCTCTGCTCACCCGGCACGACGCGCTGCGCGCCGGCTTTTGGACAGAGGGGCTCAGCCGCCCCGTGCAGATCGTCCACGCCGACGTACCGCTGAACTGGCAGCAGACCGAGGCCGCCGACGCGCAGGCGCTCCAGGACCGGCTGGTCCGCGAACGCGAACGCCGCTTCGACCTCACCGCACCCCCGCTCGTCCGCTTCCTGCTCGCCCGCACCGGCACCGACCGTGCCGTGCTGGCCCTGACCGTCCACCACGCCGTCCTCGACGGCTGGTCGCTGCCCGTGCTGCTGCGGGAACTGCTGGAGCTGTACCGGGGCCGCACCGACCTGCCCGCGCCGCGCCCCTTCCACGACCACCTGCGGTGGTTGCAGCACCGCGACCCGGCCGCGGCCGAGCGGGCCTGGCGGGAGGCGTTCGCCGATCTCGACGAGGCGACCCGGATCGCCGCCGCCCCGCCCGGCCGGATCCCGGTCCGGCCGGGGCGCGTGGAGACGACGCTGCCCGCACCCGCCACGGCGGCGCTCACCGAGCGGGCCCGCGCCCTGGGCGTGACGCTCAACTCGGTGATCGAGGCGGCCTGGGCGCTGGTGCTGTCCCGCACCCTGGGCCGCGACGACGTCACCTTCGGCGTCACCGTCTCCGGACGGCCCGCCGAGATCGACGGCATCGAGAACGGCGTCGGGCTGTACATCAACACCGTCCCGCTGCGCGTGCGGCTGGATGCGGCCGAACCGCTCGGCGACCTGCTGCGGCGCGTGCAGAGCGAGCGGCAGCGGCTGCTGGAGCACCAGCACACCGGCCTCGCCGACATCCAGCGCGCGGCCGGACTCGGTGAACTCTTCGACACCTCCGTGGTGTTCGAGAACTTCCCGCTCGACGCCGCCGCCTTCACGGAACTCACCGCCACCGCCGGCCTGCGCGTCGGCGAGGTCCGCGCCCACGACGCCGTGCACTACCCGCTCGGCCTGGTCGTCGTCCCCGGCGACACACTGCGGCTGCGCCTGGACCACCAGCCCGACCTCGTCGACCACGCCGTTGCGCAGAGCGTCGCCGACCGGTTCGTACGCGTCCTCCAGGCCCTCGCCGACCACCCCGAACGGCCCACCGGGCGGCTCGACGTGCTCACCGACGACGAGCGGCGGCTGACCCTGCGCACCTTCGCCGGCACCGACCACGAGGTGACCGCGACCACCCTGCCCGCCGCCTTCGAGGCACAGGCCGCCCGCACCCCGCACGCCACCGCCGTCGTCTTCGAGGACACGCGGCTGACCTACGCCGAACTCAACGAGCGGGCCAACCGGCTCGCCCGGCTCCTGGTGCGCCACGGTGTCGGCCCCGAGCGGCGGGTGGCGATCGCACTGCCCCGCTCCGTCGAACTCGTCGTGGCGATCCACGCCGTGGTGAAGGCGGGCGGCGCCTACCTGCCCGTCGACACCGGCTACCCGGCCGACCGCATCGCCCATCTGCTCACCGACGCGGCGCCCGAACTCGTGCTGACCCGCGCCGACGTGGCCGGCCGGCTGCCCGCGACCGGCACCCCGCGGCTGCTCGTCGACGAGGCGGACACCACCGCCCTGCCCGGCACCGACCTCACCGACGCCGACCGCACGGCCCCGCTCGGCCTCGCCCACCCCGCCTACGTCATCTACACCTCCGGCTCCACCGGCCGGCCCAAGGGCGTCGTCGTCAGCCACGCGGCCATCGCCAACCGGCTGCTGTGGATGCAGGGCGCCTACGCCCTCGACGCCACGGACCGCGTGCTGCAGAAGACCGCCTTCGGCTTCGACGTGTCGGTGTGGGAGTTCTTCTGGCCGCTCGCCGTCGGAGCGGCACTCGTCGTCGCCCGGCCCGAAGGCCACCGCGACGCCGCCTACCTCGCCGAGCTGGTCCAGGCGCAGCGGGTCACCACCGTGCACTTCGTCCCCTCGATGCTGCAGGCCTTCCTCCAGGAGCCCGCGGCGGCCCGCTGCACCTCGCTGCGACGCGTCGTGTCCAGCGGCGAGGCGCTGCCGCGCGACCTCCAGCAGCAGTTCCACCGGCTGCTGCCGGCCCGGCTGCACAACCTCTACGGCCCCACCGAGGCCGCCGTCGACGTCACCGCCTGGGACTGCGCCCCCGACGACGCCGGCCCCTCCGTACCGATCGGCCGGCCCATCTGGAACATCCGTATGCGGGTACTGGACGGCGGGCTGCTGCCGGTGCCGGTGGGCACCCCTGGCGAGCTGTACATCTGCGGCGCGGGGCTGGCCCGCGGCTATCTCGGCCGGCCCGGCCTCACCGCGGAGCGCTTCGTCGCCGACCCCCACGGCCCGGCCGGTTCGCGGATGTACCGCACCGGCGACGTGGCCCGCTGGCGGGCCGACGGCGCGCTGGAGTACCTCGGCCGCACCGACCACCAGGTGAAGATCCGCGGACAGCGCGTCGAACTGGGCGAGATCGACGCCGCGCTGGCCGGCCACCCGGACCTCGCCTGGGCCCAGACGGTCGTGCGCGAGGACCGCCCCGGCGAGCGCCGTCTCGTCGGCTACGTCCTGCCCGAGCGGAACCCGGTCGACCACGACCTGCTGCGCGACCACCTGGCGGCCACGCTGCCCGACCACATGGTCCCCTCCGCCTTCGTCACGCTGGACCGGCTGCCGCTGACCCCGAACGGCAAGCTGGACCGCACCGCCCTGCCCGCCCCCGAGCGGCCGGCGACCGGCGGCGGCCGGGCGCCGCGCACCGCGACCGAGCACATCCTGGCCCGGCTCTTCGGCGACGTGCTCGGCCTGCCCGAGGTCGGTGCCGACGACGGCTTCTTCGACCTCGGCGGCGACAGCATCATGTCGATCCAGCTGGTCGGCCGGGCCCGCAGGGAGGGGCTCGTCCTG
The DNA here is from genome assembly GCF_040641015.1 of Streptomyces sp. NPDC021356. NCBI lineage: Bacteria > Bacillati > Actinomycetota > Actinomycetes > Kitasatosporales > Streptomycetaceae > Streptomyces > Streptomyces sp. NPDC021356. The sequence continues at coordinate 51,019 of NZ_JBFACU010000041.1, forward strand.
TCCGCGCGGGACGTCTTCGAGCAGCGCACGGTCGCGGGCCTCGCCGCCGTCGCGGCACCCGCCGACGCCGGCCCCGCCGGGGAGCCGGACATCGCGACCGGGCCGGTCCCGCTGCCGCCCATGGCCCACTGGCTGGCCGAACGCGGTGGCCCCGCCGACGGGTTCGCCCAGTCACTCGCGGTGCGGGTCCCCGCCGGGCTGCGCCGCGGGGACCTGCTGACGGCCCTGCAGGCCGTCCTCGACCACCACGACGCCCTGCGGATGCGCCTGGCCGACGGCGAGCCGTGGTCGCTGGAGATCGGCGAACGCGGCTCGGTACGGGCCGGTGCCCTGCTGCGCCGGGTCGGCACCGACAGGGCCGACGGCGCCGGACTGGACGACCTCATGGCCGAGCAGGCCGCGGCGGCCCGCACCCGGCTCGCACCGCGGGACGGCGTGATGGTGCAGGCGGTGTGGCTCGACCGCGGCCCGGCCCGGTCCGGCCGGCTCGTGCTCGTCGCCCACCACCTGGTCGTGGACGGCGTGTCCTGGCGGGTGCTGCTGCCCGACCTCGCCGACGCCTGGCGAGCGGCCGCCGCGGGCCGCGCCCCCGCCCTCGCTCCGGCCGGCCCGTCCTACCGGTCCTGGGCCCGCCGCCGGCACACGGCGGCCGCCGAGGGCCGGTACCGGGACCAGCTTCCCCACTGGCGCGAGGTGCTGGCCGCGGCCACCGCCACGACCGGCGGCCCCGCCCTCGACCCCGCGCGCGACACCCACGGCAGTGCCGCCTCGCTGCGCCTGCGGCTGCCCGCCGACGTGACCCGGGCCGTGCTGACCACCGCCGCCGCCCGCTACCGGGCGCGCCCGGACGAGGTCCTGCTCGCCGCGTTCGCGGCGGCCGTCACCGCCTGGCGCGGCACGGACGACCCGGCCGTGGTGGTGGACGTCGAGGGTCACGGCCGCGACCAGCTGGACGCGGGCGACACCGACGTGTCCCGCACCGTGGGCTGGTTCACCAGCCTGTACCCCGTGCGGCTGGACGCCGGCCGGCTCGACGCCGAGGCGCGCGGCGCCCTTCGGGCGGGCGGCCCGGAGGCCGGCCGGCTGCTGAAGCGCACCAAGGAACTGCTGCGCGCCGTGCCCGGCCACGGCCTCGGCTTCGGCGTGCTGCGCCACCTCGACGCGCAGACGCGCCCCGAACTCTGCGCACCCACCCCGCCGGAGCTGGGCTTCAACTACCTGGGCCGGGCCGCCACCGGCGACGACGCGGACTGGAGCGTCGTACCCGGCAGCAACGGCATCGGCGGCGACGCCGACCCCGGCCTGCCGCTCGCGCACGCCGTGGAACTCAACGCGCTTGCCGAGGACGGTCCCGACGGACCCGAACTCGTCGCCACCTGGACCTGGGCGAGCCGCCTGTTCGACGAGGACCGGGTGCGCCGCCTCGCCGAGGAGTGGTTCGAGGTCCTGCGCGGCTTCGCCACCCACGCGCGGCGGCCCGACGCGGGCGGCCTCACGCCCTGCGACATCGCCCCCGCGCGGCTCGGCCAGCGCGAGATCGAGGAACTGGAACGCCGCCTGCCGGGCCTGGAGGACGTGCTGCCGCTGTCCCCGCTGCAGGAGGGTCTGCTCTTCCACCACTCCTTCGACGAGGACTCCGGCGACGTCTACACCGTGCAGCTCGCCGTCGACATCGAGGGCGAGCCGGACACCGCGGCGCTGCGTGCCGCGGCGGCCGCGCTGCTCGACCGGCACCCCAACCTGCGGGCGGCCTTCCCGCACGACAACCTGAGCACCCCCGTACAGGCGGTGCTGCGCGAGGTCCCGCTGCCCTGGCAGGAGGCCGACCTCGGCGCGCTGGACGAGGCCGAGCGCGAGCAGGAGGCCCGCCGCCTGCTCGACACCGACCGCGCCCGGCGCTTCGACCCCGCCCGGCCCCCGCTCGTCCGCTTCACCCTGCTGCGGCTGGGCGAGCGGCACCACCGGCTGGCGATCACCTCGCACCACGTGCTGTGGGACGGCTGGTCCCTGCCCGTCGTCGTCCGCGAGCTGCTGGAGCTGTACCGGGGCGAGCAGCCGCTGCCGCCGGTGCGGCCCTACCGGGACCACCTGGCGTGGCTCGCCCGGCAGGACCGCGCCGCCGCCGAGGCCGCCTGGCGCGAGGCGTTCGCGGGATTCGAGGAGCCGACGCTGGCCGCCGCGCCCGACACCGGCCGCACCCCGCTCCTCCCGGCCACCGTGGAGGCCTCCCTGCCCGCCGCCGACACCGCCCGGCTGACGGAGCGGACCCGCGCCCTCGGCGTCACCCTCAACTCGGCCGTCCAGGCGGCCTGGGGACTCGTCCTGGCCCACCGGCTGGGCCGCGACGACGTCGCGTTCGGCGTCACCGTGTCCGGCCGCCCGGCCGACGCCGACGGGGCCTGGGACAGCATCGGCCTGTTCATCAACACCGTGCCGGCGCGGCTGCGGGTGGACCCCGCCGAGTCCGTCGGCGACCTGCTGCTGCGCACCCAGCGCGAACAGGCGCGACTGCTGGAGCACCAGCACCTCGGCCTCGCCGACATCCAGCGGGCCACCGGATTCGGCGAACTCTTCGACACCTCCCTGGTGTTCGAGAACTACCCCCTGGACGCCGGGACACTGAACGCCGTGGCGGCCGGCACCGGCCTGCGGCTCACCGGCGCCCGCACCCGAGACGCCGTCCACTACACGTACGGCCTCGTGGCGACGCCCGGCGACGAGCTGCGCTTCCGCCTCGACCACCAGCCCGACCTGGTCGGCCCGGACACGGCACGCCTGGTCATGGACCGCCTCCTGCGGATCCTGACGGCCATGGCGGACGCCCCCGAGCTGCCCGTCGCCCGGATCGACCCGCTCACCGCCGACGAACACCGGCTGCTCGTCGACGAGTGGAACGCCACCGACCACCCGGTGCCCACCGGCACGCTGCCCGAGCTGTTCCAGGCCCAGGCGGCCCGCACCCCGCACGCCACCGCCGTCGTGTTCGAGGACACCCGCCTGACCTACGCCGAACTCGACGAGCGGGCCGACCGGCTCGCCCGGCTGCTGGCCGCACACGGAGCCGGACCGGAGCGGTGCGTCGCGGTGTCCCTGCCGCGCTCGGCCGACCTGGTGGTCACCCTGCTCGCCGTCATGAAGACCGGAGCCGCCCACGTCCCCGTCGACCCGGACTACCCCGCCGAGCGCGTCGCGCACATCCTCGCCGACGTCGACCCCGTGCTGTGCGTCGACCCGGCCTGGCTCGCGACCGCCGGCACCCGCGGATACGACGACGGCGACCTCGCCCCCGTCGACCCGGCCTCGCTCGCCTACGTCATCCACACCTCCGGCTCGACCGGCCTGCCCAAGGGCGTCGCGGTCTCCCACCGGGGCATCGCGAGCCTGGCCGGCGGACAGATCGACCGCTTCGCCGTCAGCCCCGGCAGCCGGGTGCTGCTCTTCGCCTCACCCAGCTTCGACGCGGCCGTCTCCGAACTGTGCATGGCCCTGCTGGCCGGCGCCACCCTGGTGCTGGCCCCCGCCGAACGGCTGCTGCCGGGCCCCGCGCTGACCGACCTGGTGCGCGAGCAGCGGATCAGCCACCTCACCCTGCCGCCCTCCGCGCTGGCCGTGCTCCCGGACACCGCGCTGCCCACCGTCACCACCCTGGTCGTGGCCGGCGAGGCCTGCCCACCGGACCTGGTGGACCGCTGGTCGCGGGGGCGCCGCATGATCAACGCCTACGGACCCACCGAGTCCACGGTGTGCGCCAGCATGAGCGCGCCGCTGGCCGGGGACACCGCCCCGCCCATCGGCACCCCCCTGATCAACACCCGCCTGTACGTCCTCGACGGCGCTCTGCGGCCCGCCCCCGCGGGCACCCCCGGCGAGCTCTACATCGCCGGCTCCGGGCTGGCGCGCGGTTACCTGAACCGGCCGGGGCCGACCGCGGAGCGGTTCGTGGCCTGTCCGTTCGGGGCGCCGGGGGAGCGGATGTACCGCACGGGTGACCTGGCGCGGTGGACCGCGGACGGTGAGCTGGAGTACCTGGGCCGCGCCGACGACCAGGTCAAGATCCGCGGCTTCCGTATCGAGCCGGGCGAGGTCGCCGCCGTCGTGGCCGGCCACCCCGCGGTGGCCCGCGCCGTGGTCGTCGTACGCGAGGACCAGCCCGGCGACAAGCGGCTCGTGGCCTACGTGGTGCCCGCGCCCGGCACGGACACCGATCCGGCCCACCTGCGCCGGCACGCCGCCGCACGGCTCGCCGCCCACATGGTGCCCTCGGCGTTCGTCGCGCTGGACACCCTGCCCGTCACCCCCAACGGCAAGCTCGACCGCAAGGCGCTGCCGGCGCCCGAGTACGGCACGATGTCCGCGGCCGGATACCGCGCGCCGCGCTCCCCGCGCGAGGAGATCCTGTGCACCCTGTTCGCCGAGGTGCTCGGCGTCGACAGGGTCGGCATCGACGACGGCTTCTTCGACCTGGGCGGCCACTCCCTGCTGGCCACCCGGCTGGTCAACCGCGTGCGCGCCACGCTCGGCGAGGAACTGCCGGTGCGCCGCCTCTTCGAGACCCCGACCGTCGCCGGGCTCGCCGCCTGGCAGGGCACCGGCCCCGCCCGCCCCGCCGCCCGGGCGGGCGAGCGGCCCGAGCGGCTGCCGCTGTCCTTCGCACAGGAACGGCTGTGGTTCCTCAGCCAGTTCGACGAGGCCTCCGCCACGTACAACATCCCCGCCGCCCTGCGGCTGACCGGCGCCCTGGACCGCGGGGCGCTCGCGGCGGCGCTGGCCGACGTGGCGGCACGCCACGAGGTGCTGCGCACCGTCGTCGCCGAGGACGCCGACGGCCCCCACCAGCGCGTGCTCGACGCTGCCGCGGCCGTGCCGCCCGTGACGGCCCAGCCCGCCGACGAGGCCGGACTCGGCGCCGCACTGGCCCGCGAGGCCCGCCGCCCCTTCGACCTGTCGTCCGAACCCCCGCTGCGCGCCCGGCTGTTCGTGCTCGGCGAGCAGGAACACGTGCTCCTGCTCGTCCTCCACCACATCGCCGGCGACGGCTGGTCGGTGGGACCGCTCGCGCAGGACCTGACCGCCGCCTACGCGGCCCGCCGCGCCGGCCACGCCCCCCGCTGGGGCGCGCTCCCGCTCCAGTACGCCGACTACGCGCTGTGGCAGCGGCGGACGCTCGGCTCCGGGACCGGCGAGGACAGCCCCCTGGCACGGCAGCTCACGTTCTGGACCGACGCCCTGGCCGGCCTGCCCGAGGAACTGGACCTGCCCACCGACCACCGCCGCCCGGCCGTGTCCTCGTACACCGGTGGTGTGGTGGAGTTCGAGGTGCCGGCCGCCCTGCACGAGCGGCTGGTGGGCCTGGCCCGTGAGCTGCGGGCGACCCCGTTCATGGTGGTGCGGGCCGCGCTGGCGACGCTGCTGTCGCGGCTGGGCGCCGGGACCGACATCCCCATCGGCACCCCCGTCGCCGGCCGCGGCGACGACGCCCTGGAGAGCCTGGTCGGGTTCTTCGTCAACACGCTCGTACTGCGCACCGACCTGTCCGGCGACCCGAGCTTCCGCGAACTCGTCGCTCGGGTCAGGGAGTTCGACCTGGCCGCGTACGCCCACCAGGACGTGCCCTTCGAACGCCTCGTCGACGCGCTCAACCCGGCCCGCTCGACGGTCCGTCACCCCCTGTTCCAGACCTCGCTGACCTGGAACGACACCACCGAGCAGGCCCTCGGCGCGCTGCGCGGCCTGCCCGGCCTCGCGGTCCGGCCCGAACCGGTGGACACCACGGCGGCCAAGTTCGACCTGTCCTTCGTCCTGGAGGAGCGGCGCGCGGCCGACGGCACACCCGCCGGACTGCGGGGCAGCCTCGCCTACAGCGCGGACCTGTACACCCGCAGCACCGCCACGTCCCTCACCCGGCGCCTGGTGCGGGTCCTCGACGCGGCGCTGGCCGACCCGGACCGGCCGGTCACCCGCGTCGAAGTCACCGACGCGGCCGAGCGGGCCCGGCTGCTCGCCGCGGCCGGCGAGGGCGGCGAGGGCGGCACGCCCACGCCGGCCCGGTCGCTCGCCGGCCTCTTCGAGGAGCGCGCCGCACAGGCCCCGGACGCCGTCGCCGTCACCTGCGCGACCCGCTCCCTGACCTACCGGCAGCTGGACGAGCGGGCCGACCGGCTGGCCCGCCGGCTCGTGGCACACGGCGCCGGCCCGGAGCGGTTCGTCGCGGTCTGTCTGCCCCGCGGCCTCGACCTCGTGGTGGCCCTGCTGGCGGTGGTGAAGTCCGGAGCCGCGTACGTCCCCGTCGACCCCGGCCAGCCCGAGGAACGGATCGCCTACATCCTGAAGGACACCGGCCCCGTCCTCGTCGTCGACGAGCAGTGGCTCGCCACGGCCGCGGCCGGGGAAGCCGGGCCCGCCGCACACGACCGGGCCCCGGTCGACCCGGATCACCCCGCGTACGTGATCTACACATCCGGTTCCACCGGCCGCCCCAAGGGGGTCGTCGTCCCGCACGCCAACGTGGTCCGGCTTTTCACCGCCACCGAGGACGTCTACGGCTTCGGCCCGGACGACGTGTGGACCCTGTTCCACTCCGCCGCGTTCGACTTCTCCGTGTGGGAGCTGTGGGGCCCGCTGCTGCACGGCGGACGGCTCGTCGTCGTACCGTTCGACGTCAGCCGCAGCCCGGTCGAGTTCCTGCGGCTGCTCGTGCGGGAACGGGTCACCGTGCTCAACCAGACCCCGTCGGCGTTCTACCAGCTCATGCAGGCGGACCGTGACCACCCCGGCCTCGGGGACCGGCTCGCGCTGCGCTGGGTGGTCTTCGGCGGCGAAGCCCTCGACCTGGGCCGGCTGGAGAGCTGGGGCCGCCGGCACGGCGACACCCGACCCGTCCTGGTCAACATGTACGGCATCACCGAGACCACCGTGCACGTCAGCGTGCGCACCCTGGACGCCTCCGCCTGGACCGGGCAGCAGCGCAGCCTGATCGGCGTCGGCATCCGCGACCTTCGGGTCTACGTGCTCGACGGCGCACTGCGGCCCGCCCCGGCAGGCGTCACGGGCGAGATGTACGTCGCCGGTCCCGGGCTGGCGCGCGGTTACCTGAACCGGCCGGGGCTGACCGCGGAGCGGTTCGTGGCCTGTCCGTTCGGGGCGCCGGGGGAGCGGATGTACCGCACGGGTGACCTGGCGCGGTGGACCGCGGACGGTGAGCTGGAGTACCTGGGCCGCGCCGACGACCAGGTCAAGATCCGCGGCTTCCGCATCGAACTCGGCGAGATCGAGTCCGCCGTGCTCGGCCACCCCCAGGTCACCCAGGCGGCCGTGGTCGTCCGCGAGGACCAGCCCGGCGACCAGCGGCTCGTCGCCTACGCGGTACCCGCGCACGACGGCCTGGACGTCACCGCCCTGCGCGACCGGCTGGCCGCCGAACTGCCCGACTACATGGTGCCGTCGGCCGTGGTGGCCCTCGCCGAACTGCCGCTCACCGTCAACGGCAAACTCGACCGCAGGGCCCTGCCCGCCCCCGCGTACGGCCCCACCGGCACCACCGGGCACCGCCCACCGCGCTCCCCGCGCGAGGAGATCCTGTGCACCCTGTTCGCCGAGGTGCTCGGCGTCGAGAGGGTCGGCATCGACGACAACTTCTTCGACCTGGGCGGCCACTCCCTGCTGGCCACCCGGCTGGCCAACCGCATCCGCGGCACGCTCGGCGTGGAACTGCCGGTGCGGGACCTGTTCGAGGCGCCCACCGTCGCCGCCCTCGGCGCGACCCTCGGCACGGCCGGCCCCGGCGCGTTGCGGCCCGTCACCCGCGCGGAGCGACCGGCGCGGCTGCCGCTGTCGTCCGCGCAGCGCAGACTGTGGTTCCTGCACCGCTTCGAAGGCCCCGGCGCCACCTACAACATTCCGCTGGCGCTGCGCCTGACCGGTGACCTGGACCGGGCGGCACTCCAGGCCGCCCTGACCGACGTGACGGCCCGCCACGAAACACTGCGCACCGTCTTCGCCGAGGACGACGACGGCCCGTACCAGGTCGTACTGGACCAGGCGCGGCCACGGCTGCACACGGCCGCCGACGAGTCCGAACTGGCGGCGGCGGCACGCCACGCCTTCGACCTGGGGGCCGAACTCCCCCTGCACACGGTGCTGTTCTCCCGCGACGCCCGGGACCACGTACTGCTCCTGGTGGTCCACCACATCGCCGGGGACGGCCGGTCGACCGGCGTGCTCGCCCGCGACCTGACCGCCGCCTACCTGGCGCGTCTGGCCGGGCACGCCCCGGCCTGGGATGAACTGTACGTCCAGTACGCCGACTTCACGCTGTGGCAGAACCGGGAACTCGGCTCCGAGGACGACCCCGGCAGCCTCGTCTCGCGCCGGCTCGCCTTCTGGCGGACACAACTCGGCGGGCTGCCTCAGGAACTGGACCTGCCCACCGACCGCCCTCGCCCGGCCGTGTCCTCCCACATCGGTGGTGTGGTGGAGTTCGAGGTGCCGGCCGCCCTGCACGAGCGGCTGGTGGGCCTGGCCCGCGAGCTGCGGGCGACCCCGTTCATGGTGGTGCAGGCCGCGCTGGCGACGCTGCTGTCGCGGCTGGGCGCCGGGACCGACATCCCCATCGGCACCCCGATCGCCGGCCGCACCGACGAGGCGGTGGAGGACCTCGTCGGCTTCTTCGTCAACACGCTCGTACTGCGCACCGACCTGTCCGGCGACCCGAGCTTCCGCGAACTCGTCGCTCGCGTCAGGGAGTTCGACCTGGGGGCGTACGCCCACCAGGACATGCCCTTCGAGCGCCTCGTCGACGCGCTGGACGTCACCCGCTCGACCGCACGGCACCCGCTGTTCCAGACCGTCCTCACCCTCGACGACACCGACGGACAGGAAGCCCTCGCCCAGGCCGCGCAACTTCCCGGCCTGGACGTGTCCGAGTACCGCCTCGACACCGGAGCCGCCAAGTTCGACCTGACCTTCGCCCTCACCCGCAGCCACCCGGCCGGCCTCGGCCTCACCGGACGCGTCGAGTACGCCACCGACCTCTACGACCGCTCCACCGCCCAGACCCTCGCCGACCGGCTGGTCCGCGTGCTCGAAACGGCGGTCAACGCCCCCGACGCACCCGTCACCCGCATCGACGTCCTCGGCGCCGGCGAACGCCGGCTCCTGCTGGAGGAACGCAACGACACGGCCCGCCCGGTCCCCGCGACCACCCTCCTCGGCCTCTTCGAGGCCCACGCCGCGGCCACCCCCGGCAAGACCGCGCTCATCGGCGACGGCGGCAGCCTGACCTACGCCGAACTGACCGCGCGCGCCCACCGGCTCGCCCACCGGCTGCGCCGCGCCGGGGTGCGCCGCGAGACCCGCGTCGCGCTCCTCATGGAGCGCTCCGTCGACCTCGTCGTCGCCGTGCTCGCCGTGCTCAAGGCGGGCGGCGCCTACGTGCCGCTCAGCGCCACCTACCCCGACGAACGGCTGCGCTGGATCGTCGCCGAGACCGGCACACCACTGCTCATCGCCGACCGCTCCCAGCGCCGACGGGCCGAAACCGTCGCCGGCGCCCTCGACGTGCTCGTCGTCGACGACCCCGCCACCGCCGAGGCGGTCGCCCGCGAGGACACCTTCGCACCCGGCTTCGTCCCGCGGCCCGAGGACCTCGCCTGCGTGATGTTCACCTCCGGCTCCACCGGCCTGCCCAAGGGCGTCGCCGCCACCCACGGGAACATCGCCGACCTCGCCCAGGACCACTGGTGGCGCTCCGGCTGCGCCGAACGCGTCCTGCTGCACTCCCCGCACGCCTGGGACGCCCTCACCCTGGAACTGTGGGTCGCGCTGCTGTGCGGCGGCAGCGTCGTCGTCGCCCCCGCGGGCGACACCGGCGTCGAGGCGCTCGGCGGACTCATCACCGGGCACGGCGTCACCGGACTGTGGCTCACCGCCGGTCTGTTCGCGGTGCTTGCCGAAGAACAGCCCGACTGCTTCCGCGGCATGCGCCAGGTGTGGACCGGCGGCGACGTCGTCCCCCCGGCCACCGTTCACCGCGTCCTGGACCACTGCCCGCACATCGAGGTCGTCAACGGCTACGGCCCCACCGAGACGACGGTGTTCGCCACCCGCAACCCCGTCAGCGCGGTGACCGCCCGGCAGCTGACCGGCGTCGTCCCCATCGGACGCCCGCTGGACAACATGCGCGCCTACGTCCTCGACACCGCCCTGCACCCCGTGCCCGACGGCGTCCCCGGCGAGCTCTACGTGGCCGGCAGCGGCCTCGCCCGCGGCTACTGGGCACGCCCCGACCTCACCGCCGAACGCTTCGTGGCCTGCCCGTTCGGAGCGCCGGGGGAGCGCATGTACCGCACCGGCGACCTGGTGCGCTGGAACACCGGCGGACAACTGGAGTTCGTGGGCCGCGCCGACGACCAGGTCAAGGTGCGCGGCTTCCGCATCGAACTCGCCGAGATCGAGGCCGCGCTCACCGCCCACCCCGGCGTCCGGACCGGCGCCGTGATCGTGCGCGAGGACCAGCCCGGCGAGAAACGGCTCACCGGCTACGTCGTGGCCGCGGGCGCCCCGCTCGACCTGGACCAGGTCCGCGCCCACCTCGCCGACCGCCTGCCGGACTACATGGTGCCCCCGGCCCTCGTACCCCTGCCCGAACTGCCGCTGACGACCAACGGAAAGCTGGACCGCAAGGCCCTCCCGGCTCCCGTCCTCACCCCCCGCGCCACCGGCCGCACCGCCACCGGCCCCGTCGAGGAGACCCTGTGCGCGCTGTTCGCCGAGGTGCTCGGCGTGGACGGCATCGGCGTCGAGGACAGCTTCTTCGACCTCGGGGGCGACAGCATCATGTCCATCCAGCTCGTCAGCCGCGCCCGCAAGGCGGGACTCACCCTCAGCCCGCGCGACGTGTTCGACCACCGCACGGTGGCCGCCCTCGCCGAGGCGACGACGACCTCCCGCCAGGCCCCCGCCGACGGGCCCGAGACGGCACAGGAGCCCGCCACGGGCCCGCTACCGCTGACGCCGATCATGCACTGGCTCGCCGAACGCGGCGGCCGGGTCGAGAAGTTCAACCAGTCCGTCGTCCTCCAGGTACCCGCCGGCCTGGCCTACGACGACCTGCGCTGCGCCCTTCAGGCCGTACTGGACCGGCACGACGCCCTGCGCATGCGCTGCGTGCCCGACGCCACCGGGCACCTCCACGCGGAGATCCCCGAGCCCGGCACCCTCGACGCCCGCAGCTGCCTGGACCGCGTCGACGCCCGTCAGGCGGACACCGGCACCCTGCACCGGCTGCTCACCGACCACGCCCACGCGGCCCTCGGCCGGCTGGCACCCCAGGACGGCGTCATGCTCCAGGCCGTCTGGCTGGACCGCGGCCCGCACACCCCGGGACGACTCGTACTGCTCGCCGACCACCTGGTCGTCGACGGCGTGTCCTGGCGCCTGATCGTCTCCGACCTGGCCGAGGCCTGGACGGCGGCCGCCTCGGGCGCCGCCCCCGACCTCGCCCCCGTGGGCACGTCCTTCCGGCACTGGGCCACCGCCCTGCGGACGGCAGCCCTGGACCCGGCACACACCGGCCGGCTGGCCCACTGGGCGGACACCCTGCGCGACACCGGGACACCCTTCGGCACCGCCCCGCTCGACCCGGCCCGCGACACCCACGCCTCGGCCGGCGCCCTCTCGCTCAGGCTCCCCGCCGACGTGACGACGGCCGTACTCACCACCGTCGGCTCCGTCTTCGGCACCGGCGTCGCCGACGGCCTCCTCGCCGCCCTCACCGTGGCGCTCGCCTCCCGGCGGCCCGGGCAGGACAGCGCCCTCGTCGTCGACGTCGAGGGCCACGGACGCGAGGAGGACCTCGTCCCCGGCGCCGACCTCTCCCGCACGGTCGGCTGGTTCACCAGCCTGTACCCGGTACGGCTCGACCCGGGCCCGCTGGACCGCGCGGCCCGCGACGACGCCCTGGCCGGCGGCCCCACCGCGGGCCGCGTCCTGAAGACCGTCAAGGAACAGCTGCGCGCGGTGCCCGGCAACGGAGCCGGATACGGCCTGCTGCGCCACCTCAACCCCCGGACCACGTCGGTGCTCGCCCCGCTCGGGCGCCCCGGCATCGGCTTCAACTACCTGGGCCGGATCACGGCGCAGGAAGCCACCGACTGGACGCCCGTACCCGACACCGGCGCGCTCGTCCCCGGTGACGACCCGGGCGCCCCGCTCACCCATGTGCTGGAACTCAACGCCCTGACCCAGGACGGCGACGACGGACCCGAGCTCGTCGCCACCTGGACCTGGGCCGCGCGCCTGCTGGCCGAGGACGAGGTGCGGGAGGTGGCCGAGGCGTGGTTCGCGGCCCTGCGCGGACTCGCCGAGCACGCCCACCACCCCGACGCGGGCGGACTGACCCCGTCGGACGTGTCCCTGCTGTCCCTCAGCCAGGACGAGATCGACGCCTTCGAAGACGACTTCTTCGCAGACCAGGAAGACGAGTGAGGAAAGCCGTGAGCCGTAAGTCCCGCTCCATCGAGGACATCCTGCCCCTGTCGCCGCTGCAGGAAGGCCTCGTCTTCCACAGCGTCTACGACGAGGGCGGCGCCGACATCTACACCGTCCAGCTCGTCTTCGACGTCGAAGGCCCCCTGGACCCCGCCGCGCTGCACGCCGCCGCCCGGGCCCTCATCCAGCGCCACACCAACCTCCGCGCCGGTTTCCGGCAGCGCGCCTCCGGTGAGTGGGTCCAGGTCGTCCTGCGCGAGGCCCCGCCGAACTGGACCGAGACGGACCTGTCCGCCCTGCCCGAGGCCGACCGGGAACGCGAGGCCGAGCGGATCGTCGCCGAGGACCGCACCCGCCGCTTCGACGTCGGCCGCCCGCCGCTGCTGCGGTTCACCCTGCTGCGCCTGGCACCCGACCGGCACCGCCTCGCACTCGCCGTGCACCACGCCGTCCTCGACGGCTGGTCACTGCCGGTCGTCCTGCGTGAACTCCTCAGCCTGTACGTCACCGACGGCGACGCCTCCGGCCTGCCCCGGATCCGCCCCTACCGGGACTACCTCGCCTGGCTCGCCGGCCGCGACCGGGACGCGGCCCTCACCGCCTGGCACCGGGCCTTCGAGGACTTCGACGAGCCGGCCCTGATCGCACCCCCCGTCCCCGGTCGCAACCCGGTCCTCCCGGACAAGGTGCGGTTCGCACTGCCGGCCGACACCACCCGCCGGCTCACCGAACGCGCCCGGGAGCTCGGCGTCACGCTGAACTCCGTCGTCCAGGGGGCCTGGGGCCTCGTCCTGTCCGGCCTGCTGGGCCGCGACGACGTCGTGTTCGGCGTGACCGTCTCCGGCCGCCCGGCCGACCTGCCCGGCGTCGAGGACATGGTGGGCCTGTTCATCAACACCCTGCCGCTGAGGCTCCGGTTGAACCCCGCGGAAACCGTCGGCGACCTGCTGAAGCGCCTCCAGCGGGAGCAGTCCGCACTCCTGGACCACCAGCACATCGGCCTCGCCGACCTCCAGCGCACCATCGGCAGCGGCGAGCTGTTCGACACCTCGATGGTGTTCGAGAACTACCCCCTCGACAGCGCCGGCCTCGACGACTCGGCCGACGTGAGCGGGCTGCGCCTCGCCTCGGCCCGGAGCCGGTCCGCGATGCACTACACCTACGGCCTCGTCGCCCACCCCGGCGAGGAACTGAGCTTCCGACTGGACTTCCAGCCCGACCTCGTCGACCGCGAGTCGGCCCAGGCCCTGGCTGAACGGTTGGTGCGGGTGTTGGGTGTGGTGGCTGCTGATCCGGGGGTTCGGGTCGGTGGTGTGGAGGTGCTTTCGGATGTCGAGCGTGGGTTGGTGTT
>NZ_JBFACU010000042.1:0-56450 GCF_040641015.1 Streptomyces sp. NPDC021356
CTTTAGATGGTCACGCCTGGCTGCCGTCGGGGCAGTTCGGCGTGCCGCACCACCTCGGAGGCGAGGGCGATGCTCACGCCCAGGCTGGCGAAGATGCCGCAGCCGACGAACACCGGGGCGGCTCCCCAGGCTCCGATAGCGGCGCCGACCAGCGGGTAGCTGAGGGGGGCGAGACCGACCATGGTGAGCATGACGACGGAGGTGACCCGGCCCAGATAGGCCGGATCCGCCGCAGTCTGGATGAGGGCGTTGTCCAGACTGCCGAAGACACCCGCGTTCAGTCCGATGACCGCAGCCAGCACCACGGCGAGCCACATGGCTGGCACCAGCGCGATCGTGGCCGCGCCCGCGCAGCCCACGAGCAGCGTCCCGGCCATCATCAGGCCTGCACGCGGCAGCCAACCGGCGATCGCGAGCAGCGCGGCGCTGGCTGCGGCACCTGCGCTGAAGCTGCTGACGATCCAGCCGTAGCCGGAAGGGCCCCAGCCGCGTTCGGCGTTGAGGAGCACCATGCCGACGTTGAGGGTGCCGGTGAGGCCGAGTTCGCAGACGGCGCCGGCGGCGACGAGCGGGCCTATGAGGCGGTGGCGGCGGATGTAGCGCAGGCCGTCGAGCAGCTCCTGCCGCGCGGTGCCGGGCTCCGTCCGCTCGGCGCCGCTCGCCACGAGGGGCCGTATCCGTATCGTCAGCAGGAGCGGCAGGGACAGAGCGATGAGCAGTCCGGCGACGGTGAAGGCGGCCGCGGGTCCGCCGAGTCCCATGGCCAGGCCGCCGATCGGCGGGCCCGCGATCTGGCTGAGGCGCGTCGACAGCGTGCGCATGCCGGTGATCCGGGCCAGCTGGTCAGGGGCGGTGATCCGGGGCGGGAGGGCACCGACAGCGGGTACGAACAGCGCGTCGACGGCGCCGAAGGCAAGCGCCACCGTGACCAGGATCCACAAGGCCGGCGCCGTCAGTGCGATACCGGCGGCCACCGCCAGGATGAGGAGGCAGCGCAGCGTGTCACTGCCCAGAATCACCCGGCGGGGGTTGAACCGGTCGGCCACCACGCCCCCACCGAGCATGAGCAACGCCCGTGGTAACGCTCCGGAGGCCATGACGAGGCCTACTTCGGTCGGACCGGCGGCCTTCTGGGCGGACCAGCCCAGGGCGACGAAGTACACGCTGTCGCCGACGAGGGAGACGGTGTATGCGGTGAGCCAGCGCAGCACGTTGCCGTCGCGGTGGGCCGGTGTGGAGGCGTGTTCGGGCAGGACTGTCTCTGAGGTGGCCATCGTGGGCTCCAGTACGTCGGGAATCCGGCTGCGTCAGGGCCGGAAGGGAAAGCCGTAGAGGTGCACGGACACGTGCTCGCGGTCCTCGGTGTCGCCGGCCGCCTTGGCGGCCTTGCCCCGCTCCCGCCAGCGCCGGGCCAGCGCCTCAAGCTCATCGCTCATCTCGGCGAGTTCGGCCGGGGTGAGGTCGAGCAGCCACTCGGAGCTGAAGGACGCATCGGTCCACGCCTTCCCCCAGGCTGACTTCTGGTCGAGATACGTCCGGTACTGGGCGACGCGGGTGTCGAAGATCCCTCGGGTCACCGCGCCGACGGCGGCGCCCTCGGGCGTGTCCGCGAAGTCCGAGTCGCGGAAGCCCCAGCCCTCTTCGGATGCCACCTGCCACCACCGCTCACGACCGTCGGCGCCCTGACCGCTCGCCTGCGTCACGAAGCCGTGCTCGGCCAGCTTGCGCAAGTGGTAGCTGACCAGGGACGGCGTTTCGTCGACATGCTCAGCGAGCTGAGAAGCGGTCGCGGTGCCCGCGGCGTACAGCAGCCGGTACAGCTGCATCCGCAGCGGATTCATGAACGCCCTCAACCGTGACAGCTCGGTGATCTGCTCAGGCTCGTGCTTCGGTCGCATGCGCTCACAGTAGGTATGAAGCGAAAACTTCGCAATAACCGCTTCAGAATTGGGCGGCCGAGCAACCCGGCTCCAAGCACAGGGGACTTGAGACAGCTCAACCCGGCTCGGCTTGGCTGCCGCTGACGACGAGGGAGCGCGCCCGGCCGGGGGAAAGGTCCCACCGGGCCTTCCTCGGTCCTGGCTCGTTGACCAGCACAGACGACACGGTGAACAGGGTGTCGGTGAGAGCAGGGAGAGGAAGATGACGGTAGCGGTCGCCCCGGAGGCCCGGGCCGCACAGCGGCGGATCGTCAGCACGATCAACGCGTCCGGGAGGCTGAATGCCGACGGGCTGGCCCTGTGGCGGCAGGTCAACTGCGGCGAGTGGAAGGCCACCGCGGCCGACATCAGTCGGGACCTGGACCTGCTCCAGGTCCCGCACACCATCGTGACGGCCTTCCGCTTCCCGCTCGCCACCTCCTACAGCAAGGCCATGCGCGAAGGCGAGGAGGTCCGCATCCTGCGCAAGGACCTGGCTCACCTGGTGCCGTGGATGCCCTTGATGGAGCAGACCGTCGCCGACATCCCCGAGGACGCCCCGCACTGGGACTTCACGGTGTTCCAGCCTCGGGCCGACGGCATGGTCATCGCCAAGCTGGCACTGTCGGCGGAGTGGCCCGCATGGTCGAAGAAGCAGGCCCGCGCCGCCCGGCTGGCCTGCGCCGAGTGCGACTACGACCTGCGCGAGTTCAAAGACGAGACCCGGATGCCGTTCGACGTCCGCCTGCCCGAGCGGCCCAAGGCTCGGCGGCTGGTGTGCGGGCAGTGCTGCAACGACGGCATAGACGAGATGGAGCGCCTGCCCGCGCTCCCGGGAAAGCCGTCGTGAGCACCGTCAAGCTGGGGGCGGACAGACTGCTGGTCGCGGACCTGGTGGACTGCTCAACGAAGCCGAGCACTACGACGGCCCCGGCTCCACCCCCGACAGCCGTCTGGCCTACCTCGACCGCCGGGCCGCCCTGCTGCACCGGCTCGTCGACGCCCTCGGTGACGAGTCCTCCCGCTATCGCCCCCAGGACACCGATGACCGCGCCGAAGACGTACGGGCCAGGGCCGATGCCTCGGTGCGGGAGTGCGGAGACCCACCGCCCGCACCGCGCCAGTCGCAGTGATGCGGGTACCACAAGGGTGCTGGACAGTCCGTGATGCGGATCTACCCGAACCCGCGTCCGCGCCTGGCCTGACGGTCAAACAGCGCGCAGTCGAGGGGGGTCAGGCTGCTCCGGCTCGGCCTCCGCAACGACCGTGAGGGGAACGGGGGTCTCGGCGTCGGCAGTGTCCTCCGCCCGGCGGCGCAGCTTCGACTTGAGGCTGATCAGCCCGCTCTTGACGTGCGGCGCGGCCTTCATCGCGGCGGCCCCCAGCGCGACGCCCGTGCCGAGGATCACCAGGGCCGTCTTGGTCCCGTCGAACAGCACGGCGTGCGTGACGAGCGTGTTGTCGTCATCCCGCGCCAGCGGGCTCTTTCCGCCCGGAGTGCTCGACTGCGAGAGGTGTGTGTCGGAGGGACGCTCTACCAGCATCAGTTCCCTGATCGAGTCACCCCAGTTGAACTCCATGACGCAACTGTAGAGGCGGCCAGGCACGCCGCGGTCCGGAATGCCATGTTCTCCACTTTGGTCAGCGGACGGGGGCCGAGGGTCGATTTTGGCGAAGAGACCGTCCGCGCACAGGTCGCGCAGGATCTGTCGGACCCGTTTCTCCGCTACCCGTTGGTCTTCCCGCGTGTGCCCGCGGTCGCCGAGGACCGGGTGCGCCGGCGCCCGCGCGGCAGCCGAGGCCCTGACCGTGAACGCGTCGACCCGCCACCCAGACCACGCCAGGTCCGAGGGAGCTGATCACCCCATACGGCTGCCCCGCCCCACCGGACCGGGCAGGATGGGCGGGTGACGACACCGCCGCCCATGCCCCTACAGCCGTTCATACCTCTGCCCATCTTCCCCGCCCCGCCGCCATTCCAACAGACCAAGGAGGAAGCCGAAGCGATCCTGCTGTCCGGGGCAGGGGCTCCACTGCCGCCGGCAGTCCGACGTCATCAGCAAAGGGTTCTGACCCATGTCCGCGACGTCCTGGCCAGCACGGGCACCGGCCACCGGCTGTGCGTTCTGGAGATCGCCGGGCCCATTCCTCGCATCAAGATCGGCCGCAGCAACGATCCCCGGGCACGCATCCGCGCTCACGTCCACGAGATGAACAGCTACCAGTACGGCCTCATCGACGCCCACGTCACCGACCCGGTGGACGACCTGTTCTCCATCACTCAGGCCGAGAACGAGGCCCACACCGGGATGGGCAAGCGCTACGAGCGGATCAACCAGGAGCTGTTTCGGGACGCCGACTTCTTGTACGCCACGCTGTGGGCTGACGTCGCTGTCATGGTCCAACTGAACCGGTTGCACGAGGACACCGAGTGACCCTGGTATCGCAAGCACAGGCCCACCAGTAACAGGGCTGCTGGCTCAGCGCCGTATGTTGCCGGGCGCGAACAGGCTTCACGTTCTCTGAACTACGCACGCGGCATGGCTCTTGGGACGGCTCTCAGCGCTGCCAGAGGAACGCGGCCTGATGGCAGGGTTGACAGTTGAAGAGGTATCCGCGGCCCCCGCCGCAGAAGTTCGCGGAGGTGGCGAAGTCGTGGCCCTCCTCCAGCTCGGCCGTGAACGTCATGCGGGCGGCACACGAGGGACAGTCGGGAGTCTCGTCACACTGAATCCAGTCAGGCTCCCCGCCCACCCGTCCGAGGACCGGATCCTCCGTGGGTTCGTCGGCGGGATGGAGGCGCAGAGCAGTGACCGCGCCCAAGAGGGTCTCGCCGTCGGCCGGGACAGCGGCCGGGGTGAGCTCACCGGAGAACAGGTAGGCGCGGTTGGCGCCGGCATTGGCGTCCCAGTCGTCGCACATCCCAGGATCGTTCTGGCAGAAGAACACCGCAACCACGCCGATGTCGAGGGGCAGATGGGCGAGGAACTGCATGGCCCCGCCACACTCGCGGCACCTCGGCCAGACGAATTCACCCGGGACCAGCGGGACTCCGCCGGTGCGCGGCGTGGGCTGGTCGGCCGTGGTCTCGCCGTCGTAGATCAGAAGCACGGCCAAAGCCTAAGGTCAGCCTCCTGGGCCAGGGATCGGGGTTGGGTTTTCGGTGCGGGCGGCGATCTGGCCGAACGTCGGCATGCTGAAACTGACGGCCGTCGATCGACGGGCCCCTTCGGAATCAAGCTGAGCCGGCTTGTCCTGGACGCCGGCAAGGGTCCTGCAGGCCCTCGACCTCGCCGAGGCAGCCTTCGCGCTCGGCCTCGGCGATCCAGGCGATGAGGTTGTCGCGGATCTCGACGAGTCGTTCGCGCTGTGCCGGGTCGGGCCTGAGCACCGAGCACCGGACGCAGGCCTCTCTGTCGAAGTGCGCGATCACCAGGACGCCGGCGAGGTCGACGGTGACCTGGCCGTCGACGTCCGGGGCGTGTCTGCCGGCCAACGACTCGACCCGATCACGGACTTCGGAGCGTGCGGACTGGATCGCCTGCAGGGCCTTCTCGCCGGAGGCGGCGAGGGTGGTGATAAGGCGGGAGATTGCCGGGTCGGAGGCGACCGGGCCGAAGACGGCCCGCTCGCACCGCAGCATCGCGACGTCCGCGAGGCAGTCGCCGCCCAGTGCGACCGCCAGCGCGACGTCCGGGAGGGTCTTGCCGGGATCGTGGACGGTCCGCGGTTTGCGCCACGGCGCCAGCGCCTGCGATATGGCCGGGTCAAGACCGATCTCGCGGACCGTTTCGGCGAGCAGGACCGACCCGGCCTGGGAGACGACCTGGCGGCCCTCGTCCTGGACACCGGCCTCGGGACTGGTAGGCCCGCATGTTGAGGTGTCGCGTATTCCAGCTTGGACAGCCCTCGGTCACTCTGGGTGGCGAGGACCGTGTTCGTGGTGCGTCCTCGGACGGATAGGTTCACCGTGGTGTGTTCGAGCCGCTTCTGGAGGGGTCACCGGTGGACATTGTCGCGATCACGGAGGCGCTCGCCGAACAGGGCATAACCGTGCTGTTCAAGGCTGATGCTGAGCGGATGGCAGAGAGGCGGAAACCCTGGACGTTCGTGGCCAGTGGCGCCCCGTTGCGTGACGACATCCTCGTGCGTACCGATGCTGCGTCGGTGGAGCAGTGCCTCGAAGCCTGCCTGCCTCGCCTGCGCGAACTGGGCTTCACTTTTCCCGAGTGACGAGGCACGCCGAGCGGGAGTGGAGCGACAACTCACCGTGTGTGGTCACCGGGGGCGTATCGGCTCCAGGTTCCGCCGGCCTCGGTGACCAGGCGGGTGGCGGTCTTGTCGTGGTAGCCGAATGCCTTCGCGATGACGGGGGCCGGAGCTTGGAGGACAAGGTGACGAATCGCGGAGGTTCTGCCGTGCTGCGGAGGGACGCCGATCTCACGCAGATGGACTTGCAGGCTGACCGGGTTCATCGGCTGTCCGGGCTGGCGGCCGGGGAAGAGCCACTGTGAGCTCCTGCTGCTGGCGTAGGGCAGATGCTGGCGGGACCGCATGTAGGCCCGCATCAGGTCGGCGACGGGCTCCGCCAGCGGGGACGGCGGGTCTCCCAGCCGGACGGTGACGACGGTCTCGTCGTCCATGAGGTCGTCGATGGTGAGGCGAACGATGCGGCTGACGGGTTGCGCGTAGAGGAGAACGAGGGCGGCGGCGACCCTGGCCCGCAGGGGCAGGGAGTCGTCGTTGAGGACCCGACGGAGGATCGCGAACCGGCGGTGCTGGTGCAGCGGTTCCGGGTCCTGGGTGATGACCGTCGGCGGCAGCGTGAGGCGGGGCATCCGGCCGGTCCTCATGCATCACCGCAGGAACGACTGGGACGGACGGCGGGTGGCCAGGCTCTCGGTGTGCCAGGCGTCGATGTCGGCCTGTTGACACTGCCCGATTGTGCGCCCTCGGTCGGCGAGCCATGCGAGGAAGGCGCCGACCTGGGTGACTTCCTGCTTGGTGTGGTTGATCTGGGAGCGTCCCAGGGGTGCCTTCTCGGCCTTTGCCCGCAGGCGCCTCAATTGGTGCCAGATGGGGTTCTACGACCGCAAGCGAGCTGAGGGAAAGAGTCACAAGCAGGCGATTCTCGCTCTCGCCCGCCGACGCCTCGACGTCCTGTGGGCCCTCATACGCGATCAGCGAACCTTCCAGACCCTGCCCCCTCCGCGCAGTCTCGCCATGGGTTGAGCCTGTTGCGTTCTGACGATGCCTGCTGCCTGCTGCTGTGATGCACCTCAGTTCCTGATGAGAGGCTTATAGGGGTGACCCTCCGGCGTGAAGATGAGCACGAAGTCCTCTCCCACCCGAACGGCCACCTCCCGCAAGCGGGCCAAGGCATCGGCCGGTTCCGGAAGGTCGAGGCCAAGGGCTGCGGCGGCACGATCTCTCCGGGCGACGAGGTCCGGCATGTCCTCCAGGTACTCGGCTGCGAGCTCGCGACTTTCCTCGTCCGTGAACGCTTGGCAGTCGCGCCACCACGGAGCGACCAGCAGCAGTCGCAGGAGCTCGGGCAGGCCGAACGCAACCAGAGCAGCGCCCCCTTCGGAGTCGGCATAGAGGATAGGACGTTCCTCGCCGCCTTCACCGCAGAAGAAGAACGTTCCCCCGGGACCGTCGCCGGCGAACCCTTCAAGCGCGGCACCCGAGGCGAGGTGAACTTCCTCGACATGGTCGCCTCGGTCCAGGTCGAAGTCACCCGGCCAAGCAAGAAAACGGGCAGCTTCGTCCTGCTCGCGGACGGCACTGATCAACGATTCCATGAGCCGCAGCCTAGGGCCCGCTGGTTGACAAGCATCATTGGGAGTCAGTCACAATGCGGTGGTACGAAACGATTGTCCGAAGTGCGAGCATCGAGGACTACTATTGATCAGGAACTCATGGGGTTCTCGTCCAGGATGTAGCGGACGTGTGGGCCACCGAAGTAGCCACGGACGATGTGCGGCTGACGCTGGCGTCTGCGAAAGAAGCGGCGGGTCTCAGCGGCGAGTTCGGCTTGATCGCGGGCTCGGTGCTGCTTGGGCAGGCTGTACTTGAGGTCGGCGTTGACCAGCTCGTCGGGGTTCAGCTCGGGCGAGTACGGCGGCAGGAAGTGCAGTTCGACGTCGTCAAGGTGGGCGGCGAGCCAGTCGCGGACCCTCTTGGAGCGGTGGGCGGAGTGCCCGTCGACCACGAGGTGGACCTTATGGTCGAAGTGGCCGGCGAGCCGGTCCAGGAAGCGGCACATCACCTCGGCGGTGAAGCTTTCGGTGAAGACCATGAAGTGCATCCGGCCCCTGGTGCTGATCGCCGACATCGCGTTCACCGAGAACCGGTTCCCGCTCCGCCGCACCACCGGCGTCTTCCCCTTCTCGCCCCAGGTCCGGCCGGTGACCTGGTCGGATCGGATGCCCACCTGATCGGCGAAGAGGACCTCGCCACCGTCCTTTTTCCGCCTTCGCCCGGATCTCCGGCCAGGTCTCCCGGTGCCAACGCGCCACGGCCTCGGGGTCCTGCTCGACGGCTCGTTTGTCCAATCGCTGGAAGGACAGCCCCCAGCGCCGGAGGTACTTGCCCACCCCCGGTTCGGTCAGCCGCACCCGGTAGAGCTTCACGATCAGTTCGCCCACCAACCGCCGCGTCCACAGCTGCCCGCTCAGACCCACGTCGCAGGGCCGGTGATCGAGGACCGCCTGCCGCACGGCGCTCTGCTCGGCCTCTCCGAGCACCTGGTGCACCCCGACCGGCTTGCCCCGCGGCTGCCTGACCAGCGCCTCCCGGCCGCCGGCCTGCCACTTCGCCCACCAGACATCGACCGCCTTCAGCGACACACCGAACACCGCCGCTACGTCCCCACGGTCCCGCCCCGCCACCAACGCAGCCACCGCCCGCAACCGCAGGGCCTCCTGCGCCGACGGCGACAAATGCCGCGCGTCCCCCACCAGATCGCTCACACCCCACCAACGACCCAGAACCCGAACCGTTTCGGATCAATAGAAGAGGGCCGTTGTGGTGGGGGCTGGCAGGGTGCGGGTATGACGTATGGACAGAGCGACATGATGCGGGTCCTGAGCGGGTTGCCGACGGCGGCCCGAGAACTGCTGTTGGAGACGGACTGGGATTCCCTGCAACACGCCTACGGCCCTGCCGAGGACATACCCCCCTCTCTGTGTTCCCTCGTGGACAAGGATCCCGAGGTACGGTCCGAGGCGCTGGCTGCGCTGGACATGGCTGTGCTGCACCAAGGCTCGCTGTACACCGTCACTGCGCCGGTGGCGCTGTTCGTCGCCGCGATCCTCGACCACCCTATGGGCCTCGCCGCGCACGAGGGCTACTTCCCGTGGGAGGGCGGGCCGCCGCGCACCCTGCGGGCCGCCCTGCTCGTCTGGCTGGGGCAGGTGGCCGAGTCGGCCGCCTACGGGGAGGTTCCGGTGGCGGACCGAACCAGATGGGACTGGGAGCCCTGGCAGGACGCGACGCGACGCGAGCACGACCCGGACACGCTCGCTGCACTGCGCGCGTGCCGCGCCATACGCCCCACCCTGTACGAGGCGGTCGAGCCGTTCCTCTCCTCTCCCGATCCCCACGTTCGTGAGGCCGCGCTCGGCGCAGCAGTGCCGCTTCTCTCAGCTCCAGGGCTCACCGACCGGGTGCCGCGGGCCGCCGCACTGCTGCGAGCCCGGCTGGGCGCCGTGAAGGATCGACGGGAGCGAGCGGGTGTGGCGCGGGCGCTCAGCGTGTGGGGGACGGACACCTCCGACCTGCTCGCCGACTCCGACCCGGCGGTACGGGTCTGCGCCGCGCTCGGTCCTGCCCAGGCCGATCGGCCACGCGCTCTCGCCGTCCTTCTCGACGCGTTGGGAGACCCGCGTACGACAGACGGCTGGTTCCCCGAGCCGTTGCCCGGGCTGGACGGGTGGTTCCGCTTCACCGTGCTGCGTTCCGCGCTCGCACTGGCCGAATCGTTCGAGGAGGTGGCACCGGTGGCTGTCGCCATCGTGGCCACCGCCGGCATGTCGATCACCGACTTCGAACGTGGGCCGATCCTGCTCAGAGCCTTCCCCGGTGGCTACGACCCGACCCGCCCGCTCGCCTCCGCGCAACGCGACCTGCTACGGGCCTTCGTGGACACCGACGAGTCGACGGGCGGCATCACCGGAACCAGCTTGTGGTTCCGCGCGGCCGGGCTGCCCGAGGACCGGGACGGCATCGCGGCGTTGCTGTGACAGCACCCGCCACCGCATCACGACTCACTGGAGGTGGGGCGTTGATGTTGTCCACCCAAGCCATCTGCGGGGCACGGTCACACGATCAGTGGCCGGCCGTTGCCATGAGCCTCTGTCCGCCCCGCCCTCGTCGTACACCGCGGCGGTCGAGCGCTACCTCACCGGCGCGGGCATCGCGAGTCTTCCGCGCGAATCTAGCGGATCCCCCTCACGACGTGGGGATGGATGCTCACCGGAGAACCGGCGCCGACCGGACCCGCCCGCCGAGGCGCGAACCCGCCCGTCTTCCCCGTCGCCGCGATCGATGACCCGGCACTGCCGGAGGTCTTGGTCGAGCTGGCGGCGGCGCGGGGTGACGAGATGGACGCCGACACTGTCAACCGTGAACTGTCCGTCGCCCGCAAGGAGTCTGGCTGGTGGCAGCACCAAGGCTGGATCGAAGGCGATCCCACGATCGGCATCGAGCGGCGGCCGGCACTGCCGGACAGCACCAATTGCTTTCACGGAGAACCAGATCGCCGCCCTGTGGCACCACGACGTCGCGCTGCGGGAGAAGACACAGTGGAAGATGCTCTACGAGTCCGCCGCACAGGCCGACGAGGTGCCGTGCCTCAACGCGGAAGACCTCTACACGCAGGACAAGCGCGGCCCCGGAACCACCAGCTCGGCCCGGCGGCACGGTACAGGTACAACTACGTGGGAGGCGACGTCTCCCAGGCACCCCGCGCTCACGCCCAGCCGTGGGCTCAGCCCGCTGCCGGGGCCACTGCCGCCGCAGCAGCAGTGGCCGGCAGGAGCCTCACGCACGGCAGGTTCGTACTGCTGATGGAGGTTTCTGGGCTGGCGGTCCTGTGGGGCTGGCTGTTCGACGGATGCGTGGCGGCCTGGATCGCGGCGGTGGGCACCGCGGGCGCGGTCAGCGTCTGGTACGGGCTGACTCTGCGGGACGAGGCCCGCTGGCGCCGTGAGGACGCTGAAACGGCGTAGCCGGATGGCATCGCACTCCGGCCGACGGTGAGTACAGGTAGCGTCGGCGGCCAGGTCGGTAGCGTGGGTGCCTGAACGGGGGCTGAGGGGACCGTGGCTGTCGGTGGGAAGCCCTATGGTCGTTCCCGCGCCGCAATCGAATCAGTCACCGAGGGGGGAAACGATGCAGGCGAAGGAGACTCTGTTCGCTGATCTCGTGCAGGGGAGGGCCCAGCAGTTCCAGGTGCCTCTCTATCAGCGGACGTATTCCTGGACGGAGAAGCAGCTGGGACAGCTGTGGAGCGACATCCTGGACCAGGCGCAGCTGCTGGGGTCCAGGGAGAAGGCGAGTCCGCACTTCCTTGGTTCCGTCGTGCTTGCGCCGTCCCCGCAGAACGAGGCGACGTTCCCCCGCTGGCTTGTGGTCGACGGTCAGCAGCGGCTGACCACGCTCTCCCTCGCCCTGGCCGCGATCCGCGATCACATCGCGGACACCGAGCCGGAGGAGGCCGAGCGCATCGACGAGGAATACCTGATCAACAAGCGCAAAACCGGCAACGACCACTTCCGGCTGCTGCCGACACAGGCCGACCGGCCGCAGTTCGCCGCGCACGTCCGAGGTCCGCGCGTGGAGCAGAACGTCGGTGGAAGCGTCGCCACGGCCTATGCCTTCTTCCGCCGCAAGCTCGTCGAGGCGGCCGACCCGGCTGCCCAGCAGGACGTGTTCCGTCTCGAACAGGCCATCACCTCCCGGCTCACACTGGTGGCGGTGACCGCCGAGCGTAGGGACAACGTGCACCGCATCTTCGAGTCCCTCAACAACACCGGTCTCAAGCTCAGCCAGGCCGACCTGCTGCGCAACTACCTTTTCATGCGTCTTCCCGTCCGCGGTGAACACGTCTACGAGACCTGCTGGCTGCCCCTGCAGAAGAGTCTGAGCAACGACGAGCTCGAACAGCTCATGTGGCTGCAGATGGTGCTCGACGGGGACGACCGGGTACGCCGCCAGGACCTGTATGCGGCTCAGCAGCAGCGCTTCGAGCGTGGAGAGGTGAGCGAAGAGGAGATCGAGGCGTACATCAGGGAGCTGCACCGTCGCGGCGCTCTCTTCCGCCGGCTGCTCCAACCCGAAGAGGAGCCGGACGCGGCGGTCCGCGCCCATCTGCACCGTCTGGACACCTGGCAGGCCCAGGTCACCTACCCCGCGCTCATGCTGCTGCTCGACCGGCGCGAGCGCGGGGAGCTCGACTCCGCAGACACAGCCCGGGCGATGGCATACATCGAGAGCTTCCTGGTACGCCGGATGATCTGCCGGGTACCGACGAACAACCTCAACAGGATCTTCCAGGCCGTGCCCGGACAGCTCCCGCTCGACGTGCCGGTCGCCGACGGCCTGCGCCAGCTCCTCTCCGCCAACAACCGCTTCTGGCCCGACGACGAAGAGCTGCGCGAGAAGATCCGGACCGCGCCCTTCTACCAGTACGGACGCTGGCACCAGCGCAAGTTGGTGCTGCAGCGGCTGGAGGAGAGCTACGAACATCCCGAGCCGGTGGACTTCGCCGCCGCCCAGTTCACCATCGAGCACGTCATGCCGCAGTCTCCCGGCAGTGAGTGGATCCGGATGCTGAGCGAAGACGTGGCCGACGGGGAGAGCGCGGAGGACCTGCACGCCCGGTTGCAGCACACGCTCGGGAACCTGACACTCACCGCGGTCAACTCGGAGCTGTCGAACCACCCCTTCGAGCGCAAGCAGGACTTGCTGCAGAGCAGCCACCTGGAGATGAACCGCCGCATCGCCGACACCGAGCGCTGGGGTGCAAAAGAGATCCGCGCCCGCGCCGACGAACTCGCCGACCGTGCGATCGCGCTGTGGCCGGCCCCGCTGCGCGGAGTGGGCCGCGCGGAACGTAGCCGCGACTGGCAGCTCGCCCACCAGGTCCTCGCCGCACTTCCCCACGGCACCTGGACCTCGTACGGCGAACTCGCCGCGTTCCTCGGCTCCGGCGCCCAGGCCGTGGGCAACCACCTGGCCAACACTCCCGGAGTGGCGTACGCGTACCGGGTCCTCACCTCCGAGGGCAAGGTCTCCGACGGCTTCCGGTGGGCGGCGCCCCAGGAGACGGGGAACGACGACGTCCGCGCCCGACTGACCGCCGACGGCGTCCGCTTCACGGCCACCGGAGCCGCCGACCCGGCCCAGCGGCTCACCGCCGACGACCTCGCCGCACTGCTCGCCGGCACGGACGACGACCAGATGGACGGTGACGACACCGCTCAGGGCGGCACCCTGGAGGCACCGGGCGAGGAGACCCGTGCCGAGCGGTTCTTCCGCCAGCTCACCGCGGACGACTCCCCCGAAACAGTCGACGCGGTCCGCGCGCTCTTCGCCCACTGGGAGGGACTCGGCGGCTGGATCGGTCACGGCGCGGGACGCCACACCACCAGCGCGTTCCTCATGCTCGGCGAAGCGGGCAGCCCCGGCTGCGGCATCTGGCCGATGACGGTCTACCCCGGTACCGGGCGCGGCGGCACGGCGGAGGTCGTCTTCCAGTACCTCGCCGCGAGGGAGCCGTTCACCAACCGCCCACTGCGCGCCGAACTCCTCACGCGCCTCAACGCTCTGGACGGCGTCGACATCCCGGAGGGCAAGCTGGAACTGCGCCCCAACATCCGGCTCTCCCTGCTGGAGAAGGAGCGCAACCGCGAAGTCCTCGCTGAGACGCTGACGTGGTTCCGAGACCGGTGGGAAGAACGGGGCACGTCCTGAGAAAGCTGCGGTGAGCGAGGCTGGGTGCTTCCGGGCGGCAGGAGACCGCACGGACCCGCCGTCCGCACCGGCGTCCCGCGGCATGGCAACGGTGTACGCGATAGCGCCTCGTGCGGTCGTGTGGAGCGAGGAACGCGGCGGTCTCCATCTCGCGTTCACGCAGATCGCAAGGTCCGGGTTCGTCGTGGGCATAGGGCGGGGCGGTCCTGAGCTGACCCGCTTGCCCGTCCGAGGCCGTGATCACGTTGAAAAGCGGGACGGGGGTCCCTCCGATTCGTCTCCGGGGCTAAGGTGTAGGTCTGGTGAAGACCGCTGGGGGGACATGCGGTGCATCGAGAGGATATGTGCGGTTCATGAACGGGGTGCCCGGGCAGATCGGCCGGTATGCGGTCGAGCGGGAGCTGGGCTCGGGGGGAATGGGTAAGGTCTATCTCGCCTTCTCGCCCGCCGGTGACCCGGTCGCGGTGAAACTGATCCGCCCGGACCGGCTGGACCCGGTCACCCGCGCGCGTTTCGAGAAGGAAGCGCTCATCGCCAGAACGGTCGTGGGAACCAACCGGGTCGCCCGGTTCCTGGACGCCGATCCCTACGCAGAACGGCCTTGGCTGGCCATGGAGTACGTGCCGGGACAGACGCTCCTGACGTACGCGGACGGGCACGGTCCGCTGTCCGCTCCCTTGGTGGCGAGTCTCGGCGCCCTGCTGGCCGAAGGGCTTCAGGCCGTCCATGCGGTCGGGCTGCTCCACCGCGACCTGAAGCCGCAGAACGTCATGCTGGGTGCGTACGGCCCCATCCTGATCGACTTCGGTCTCGGGGCGTTCCTCGACACCGCCAAGGACACGTTGTCCCACAGCGGGATGATCATCGGCACCGTACGCTGCATGCCGCCCGAGCAGGCTCTGGGGCGGACGAAGGTCAAGGAGTCCGCCGACGTGTACGGGCTCGGCACGGTGCTCTTGTACGCGGCCACCGGGCACTACCCTTACGACGGGGCGCGCTGGGAGGCGATCGTCGGGCAGGTGGCCAACCCCGACCACGCCCCGGACCTGAGCGGACTCCCGCAGGCCCTGGTACCGCTGATCGGCTCCATGCTGGCCCACGACCCGGCCGACCGGCCCTCCCTCGACACGGTAATGGCCGGATGCACGAGCGTGCTGTCCGCGGTGGGCCTGTCTCCCATGGCGGCCCGGCACGCCCTGATCGACGCCACCGCAACGAACGAGGGGGCATCGACACCCGGGCACGCCCCGCCGGCCGTATGGGAGCGGCTTACCAAACAGGCTGTCGGGCTCGACGAGGAGGAGCCTGACAGCCCCTTGGACAGCCCTCCACCAGCCGCGCTGGAGCCGAACGAGGAAGAAGCCGCTGCGGTCACCGAGGCCACGGACGTGTCCGACCCTCCGGTGAGTAGCACCGTATCCCCCGGCCCAGCGACCGAAGTCCCCGCGCCCGCGCTCCGGAAGCCGGGGCGGCCACTCGCATCACTGCGCGTGGCAGAGGAGTTGCGGGTCCGGTACGCCGCACAGCCTGGCCTCTGAGTCTGGCCTTCAGCGGCGCCGTGGGGGACGGTGTGAGTGGCGTGCGATAAGTGCAGGCAGCAGGGATGCGGACGGTCCGTATATGACGGCCGTTCAGGAACATCAAGGGGCGGGTAATGCAGCAGCACGTGGCCACCGTTACGGAGGCCGGTGACGGCCAGGGCGCGCTCGACGTCGTGAGCGAGGACGGACTCGCGCTCGACGCGTCGGGGGACGTGGCACGGCCGGGGGGCGGAGCGGTCGCCTATGCCCCGGGCGCCCAGGTCCGGGTCCGTGACGAGCAGTGGCTCGTCCGAAAGGTCGCGCCCACCGCGCGGGACGGATGGATGGTGGAGGTCACCGGCGTCTCCTCGTTCGTACGGGGCACCGACGCCGTCTTCTACAGCCTGCTCGACGACATCCAGGTGCTCGATCCGCGCAAGACCGAGCTGGTCTGCGACGACTCCCCCAACCACCGCAAGGCGCGCCTCTACCTGGAGGCCGTGATCCGCAAGACGGCGCTGCCCCAGACCGAGCACGGACTCGCGCTGGCCGACAGCTTCCTGATGGACAGGCAGGCCCACCAGCTGCGGCCCGCCGAACTCGCCCTCTCGATGAAGAACCCGCAGCCGCGCGTGCTCATCGCGGACGTGGTGGGCCTTGGCAAGACGCTGGAGATCGGGATCCTGCTGGCCGAACTGATCCGGCGCGGGCGGGGCGAGCGCATCCTCGTGGTCACGCCGGCCCACGTCCTGGAACAGTTCCAGCGCGAGCTGTGGACCCGGTTCTCCATCCCACTCGTCCGGCTCGACTCCACTGGCATCCAGCGCATCCAGCAGGACATCCCTGCGGGGCGGAATCCGTTCGCGTACTTCAAGCGGGCGATCATTTCCGTGGACACGCTCAAGAGCGACGTGTACGCCCACCACCTGGACTCCACCGAGTGGGACGCCGTCGTGATCGATGAGTCCCACAACCTGGTCAACCGCGGTACGAAGAACAACGACCTCGCCCGCCTGCTGGCCCGCCGCACCGACGCGCTGATCCTCGCCTCGGCAACTCCGCACAACGGCGAGACCGAGTCGTTCGCCGAGTTGATCAAGATGCTGGACGAGGCCGCGATCGCGAACACCTCGGAGTACGAGGTGAAGGACCTGGACCACCTCTACATCCGGCGCACCAAGACGGACAAGGAGGTGCGGGACTCCCTCAAGGGGGTGTGGGCCGACCGCGGCCCGTCCGAGCCCGTCCCCGCGCAGGCCACCGAGAAGGAGCGCGCGGTCTTCGAGGAGCTCGCTGCCCACTGGATCCCGCGCGACCCGGCCGCTTCCTCGGTCTGCGCGGACCCGCTCGCCGCCTACAACTTCTTCAAGGCCTTCCTCTCCTCGCACAAGGCGCTCCAGAAGTCGCTGGAGGCGCGGCGCCGCTACCTGGCCGGGCCCACGAAGGTGAGGAAGGGCGAGGACCTGGCCGCCCGCGAGGCCGCCCTGCGAGTCGAGCGCGAGGCGATCGTGGAACTGGAGCGGCTGGTCGGCGAGATCGGTGACGAGGACTCGGCGAAGCTGGACGCACTGGTCGAACAGCTCAAGAAGATCGGTGTCGGCCCGGACTCGGACGCCCGCGTCGTCGTCTTCTCCGAGCGAATACCCACGCTGACATGGCTCGCCGAGGCCGTCCCCGCCCGGCTCGGGTTCCAGAAGAGCGGCTCTGTCGAGTCGGGCGACAAGAAGAACCGGCCCTGGCTGGCGTACGGCGGAGCGGTGCAGGTGATGCACGGCGAGGCCACCAACGAGGACGAGCAGAAGCGGATCGTCGAGAAGTTCGGGCTGCGCGACGACCCGGTGCGCATCCTGTTCACGGGCGACGTCGCCTCCGAGGGCGTCAACCTCCACCAGGAATGCCACCAGCTCATCCACTACGACCTGCCCTGGTCGCTGATCCGTATCGAGCAGCGCAACGGCCGTGTGGACCGCTACGGACAGAAGGAGAAGCCGCAGTTCCGCGCCCTGGTCCTCACCAGCGACGTGGAGTGGCGCCGCGCCCCGGAGACCGGCGAGCCCCTGCCGCTCGACGACCGGCTGGTCGGGGCCAAGCTCCTCGAGCGCGAGGAGGAGGCGCACCGGATCGACGGCTCGGCCGAGGCGGTCACCGGCCTGTACCGGGCGCAGGAGGAGGAGAACCGCCTCACCCGCGACCTGCTGGCCGGCCGCACCGTGGAGGAGTCCATCAAGCGGTCCAGCGGCAGTGCCCCGTCGATGCTCAGCAGGATGATGGGCAACATCGGCGCCAAGTCGGCCCAGGACGACATCGCGTACGCGACGGTCCCGAGCGTGTTCCGCTCCACCTCCGCGTACTTCGAGGAGGCTCTGCGCCAGATCTGCCCGACCGGGGCGGACAACGAGCTCAAGCTGCGCCACGAGGACGACGGCACCATCGCGTTCGAGCCGCCGGCCGACCTCCAGTACCGCTTCAAGGCGCTGCCCAAGTCGTACCTGACCGAGCAGAACATCCTGCCCACGAGCAAGGCCCCCGGCCGGCTCCGGATCACCTTCGACAAGCGGCTCGGCGAGCAGCGGCTGAAGGTGGCCCGCGAGTCCTCCAAGACCCAGTGGCCCAACGTCGGTTACGTCTCGGACGTGCATCCCGTGCTGGACTGGGTGACCGACAAGGCACTGGCGTCTCTGCGTCACGACGAGGCTTTCGTCCTCGCGTACCGTCCCGGCGCCATCGCGGCGGCCAAGCTGGACCCCCGCCTGCCGGCCGAGCTGACCGGCCCGGTCTACCTGGTGCAGGGCATCCACTCCAACGCCCTGGGCCGTCCCACCGTGGTGGAGTGGATGGCCGTCGTCGGCCTGCCCGACGCGCCCCGCGTCGTACGCATGGACGCGGCCTTCCTCGACGCGTGCGGCGTCGGTCCGAAGATGCCCGGCCGCGCCGTCCCCCGGGAGGAGCGCGAGGCGCTGCAACGACTCGTTCCACAGGCGGTCGACGAGGCCGCGCAGTACCTGCACGAGCAGGAGACGGAGTACGCGCGCCGGATCGAGGAGATGCTCACCCCGTACGAGAAGCGCGTGACGCGATGGCAGCAGGACGCCCTCTTCGCCTCCGCCCGCTCGGCGAAGGGCCGCAACGACGTGAACCTCACGGCGAGCCGCCGCAAGACGCTGATCAAGTCACTGAAGACCTCCGGGGCACCCATGCTGCGCCTGCTGTGCGTCCTGGAGCCCCTGTCCGCCGCCGCTGGAGACACCACCCGATGAGCACCGACTTCGACTCCTTCTCCAACCGCGGCGAGTACCTGTCGGCGCACTACTTCGCCGAGCAGTTGGGCCAGGACCTCAAGAAGGGGCTCCTCGCCACCTGGACGGGCCGCGAGACCGACGAGAAGGACCCCCGTTCCACGCCGAGGGAGATGCTGCGCGCCCTGCGCGGCACCTACCTGTCGGAGGAGTTCCGCAACTTCTTCGCCGAGCGCGCCAAACTCGACGCCGAGGACGACGCCGACGAGAACAGCGCCGCCGCCGGGGCCCGCCTCAACACCTACAACGACGGCGACTGGTGCGAGCGGCTCGGCGCCTGGCACGACAAGGTGCTCGGGGCCCTCGGATTCCCCGGCGGCGCCGCGCGGCGGCAGCTGACCGTCCACCGCGCCGGACGCGAGCACACCGTGGCCGCGGCCTGGCACGGTGACGGCATCGTGGCCGTCGAGTGCGGATGGGTCGCCGGGAACGACACCGCCCTGGACGCGGACGGCCCCGGCCGGTTGCTGCACCCGCTGCGGGTGAGCGGCAGCGAGGTCTACGAGACCGGCCAGTCCCTCGCCACCTGGCTTTTCCAGAGCGAGCTGGGCGAGCCCGGTGGGAAGCCGCCCCGCTTCGTGCTGCTGCTGTGCGGCGGCGTCCTCGTCCTGGCTGACCGTCAAGTGTGGGGCGAGGGCCGCTTCCTGGCCGCCAACCTCGACGCCGCACTGGAGCGCAACGACCGCAAGCAGGGCGGCGAACTGGCCACCATCGCCGCCCTGCTCAGCCACGAGATGCTCGCCCCCGCCGAGGACGGCAAGGGACCGGGCATCGACGCCCTGATCAAGGCCTCCCGCGACAACGCGGTCGGCGTCTCCGGGGAACTGCGCGACGGACTGCAGCGCTCGGTCGAGATCATCGCCAACGAGGTCCTGGCCCGGCTCGACCAGGCCGACGTCGAGCCTCGTCAGATCGAGGACCCGAAGCTGCCGTTCGCCAAGGAACTGACCCGCGAATCGCTCCGCTACCTCTACCGCATCCTGTTCCTGCTGTACGCCGAGGCCCGCCCGGAGCTGGGCATCCTGCCCGCCGACGACGGCACCTACGAGGCCGGCTACTCGGTGGCGCGGCTGCGGGAACTCGTCGAGCGCGACGAGCAGCTCGTCGAGGAGGAGGCCCGGAAGGGATTCCACCTCTTCGCCTCCCTCGACGTCCTGTTCAACAAGGTCAACCGCGGCCACCGCCCCTACGGCACCGAGCCCGACGACGAGCTGCCGGACGACGACGAGGAGACCCGCAAGCTCAAGGCCAAGCGGCGCAGCGAGGACCGCGGCCTGCGCTTCGAGCCGCTGCGCAGCGAACTCTTCGAGCCGAAGTCCATCCGGCTGATCGGCCGGGGCGTCCTCGACCCCCGCAGCGACGAGGACACCGAGCCGAAGTGGCTGGACCTCCGACTGCGCAACAGCGCCCTGCACGAGGTGCTGAGGCTGCTGACCATGAAGAAGGCCAAGCGGCGCGGGGAACGCGGCGGCTTCATCTCCTACCGCAATCTCGGCATCAACCAGCTCGGCGCCGTGTACGAGGGCCTGATGTCGTACACCGGCATCATCGCCGAGGAGGAACTGTCCGAGGTCGCCAAGGGCGGCGACCCGGAGAAGGGCTCCTGGCTGGTGCCTGCGCACCGTCTGAAGGAGTACCCGGAGAAGACCTGGGTCGAGTACGACGAGCACGACGCGGTCAAGGGCCTGCGCGGCCCGAAGAAGTACAAGGTGGGCGAGTTCGTCTACCGGCTGGCCGGCCGCGACCGCGAGACGTCCGCCTCGTACTACACCCCCGAGTCCCTGACCAAGGTCACCGTCGAGCTGGCACTCAAGCACCTCCTCGACCAGGAGCGCGACGACAACGGCGAGGTCGTCCGGACGCGGGCCTCGGAGCTGCTGAAGTACAAGATCTGCGAGCCCGCGCTGGGCTCCGGCGCGTTCCTCAACGAGGCGATCAACCAGGTCGCCGAGGAGTACCTGCGCCGCCGCCAGGACGAGCTGGGCGTCTCCATCCCGGCCGCGGCCGCGCTGACCGAGAAGCAGAAGGTCAAGGCGTACGTCGCCCTGCACAACGCCTACGGCGTCGACCTCAACGCCACGGGCGTGGAACTGGCCGAGGTCTCCCTGTGGCTCAACACCATGCACCCGGGCATGCGGGCACCGTGGTTCGGGCTCCACCTGCGGCGCGGCAACTCCCTGATCGGCGGACGGCGGGCGGTGTACGCGGGCGACGACGTCGTCTCCCCGGCGAAGGCCTGGCTCGCGGCGAAGAACACCCTGGCGCCGACGCCGCTGCCGTTCCTCCAGGACGGCAAGCCGCAGCCGCTGCCCGAGGACGCGGTGCACCAGTTCCTGCTGCCGAGTCCCGGGTGGGCGGCGGTGACCGGCTCCAAGGAGGCCAAGGAACTCGCCAAGGACCAGGTGGCGCAGCTCGCCGCCTGGAAGAAGGGCGTCCTCCAGCGACCGAAGCGCAGCACCGCGCACCTGAACAAGGACGGTACGCCCAAGCTCGACAAGGCGGGCAGGCCGAGGAAGGAAGCGCCCTCCCAGTTCACCCGGCTGCGGGACGCGGCCAAGCGGGCGGAGTTCCTGTGGTCGCTCGTCACCAAGCGCATGCGGCTCTCCGAGGCGGCGATCGCGCGGAAGATCGACGTGTGGGGCGCCGGGCCGGACGACCCCGAGTACGGCTTCCTGCGCACGGCGGCAGGTGCGGTGCCGAAGGAGCAGGTCATGACGGACCTGTTCCTCGCGACCGAGACGCCGTACTGGCGCCTGAAGAAGGTCATGGACGCGTGGTGCGCCCTGTGGTTCTGGCCGGCCGACCAGGCGTCCCTGCTGGACGGCACGGACGGCGTGTACGACGACACGGTGCCGGCGGTGGCTTCCCTCGACGCGCTGGGTGACCTGCTAGGTGTGCCGCTGGTCGGCGGGGACGCGGACAGGGGCGGCGAGGGTGCGGCGGCGACGGTGCCGGGGCCGCGCTTCACCGAGCAGACTATGCTGTTCGCGTCGGGGCCGACGCAGGAGACGCTGGTGTCCGCCGTGGGGGAGGACGAGCCCCTCATCGCCCTGCAGACGGTGGAGGCGACCGGTCGGTCCAAGCACGGTACGCCGAAGCAGTCCAAGCAGCGGACGTGGCGGAACACTATCCCTCTGGCCGAGCTGGACGACTGGCTGGAGTTCCTTGAGGCCCTCCTGGGCACCGTCGATCCGGACGAGCAGAACCTGGTCACCGAGTTCGACAACCTGGACGCGCTCAAGGACTTCGAGAAGAACCTCCCCCACCTGATGGGGATGGACCTCGCGGACCCGGAGACCCGTTTTCCCTGGATGCACACGGTCACCAACGTCGCGGAGGAGCAGGGTTTCCTACACTGGGAGCTGGACTTCGCCCTCGTCTTCGCGCAGGGCGGTGGGTTTGACCTGCAGGTGGGTAACCCGCCATGGGTGCGGCCCCGGTGGAACGAGGGTTCGGTACTGGCGGAGCACGAGCCGTGGTTCGAACTCACGGAACGGGCGTCGACAGCAGAGAAGGAGGAGCGGCGGGCGGAACTTCTGCGGCTGCCGAAGGCGCGTCAGTACGTGCTGGACGAGTTGACCAACGTCAGCGGGCAGGTCGCGGTCTTCGGGGCCTCGCAGGTCTATCCCCTACTGACCGGCACGCAGCCGGACCTGTACCGCGCTTTCATGTGCCAGGTGTGGGCTCACGCGTCGGCATGGGGGACGACGGGGCTTGTTCACCCCGACACACACTTCACCGGCGACAAGGAAGGTGCGCTGCGAGAAGCCGCTTACCAGCGACTTCGCATTCACGGTGACTTCGTCAACGCGGTCTGGAGGTTCTTCCCCAAGCCTGTTGGGCATACCACGCACTTCGGTGTGCACGTATACGGCCGCCAGCAGAAAATCCGGTTTGACCACCTGTCCTGGCTGGTGTCGGCTGACGCCCTGCGATTCTCTGACGAGCATGACGGCAGTGGCGAGGTACCCGGCATCCGTTACCGGAATGGTGAGTTCGACGAGCGGCCTCATCTGTCACGGGTCGTCCGCGTTGATACGGATTTGCTGGCCGTCTGGCAGCACCTGCTGGACGAAGAAGACGAACCGGTCGAGCGAGCTCGGTTGCTGTTCCCTGTGAGCACAGCGGAAGCCAGCGCGATTGGAGCGTTGGCGGATTATCCTCTGCGGTTGCGCGCACTCGGGCCGCAGATGACACGTGGTTACGACGAGAGTGGAGCGAAGAAGGACAACCTGATCGACTACAACCGTCCGGATGCCTCCACTGGTCTGGAGTA
The DNA here is from genome assembly GCF_040641015.1 of Streptomyces sp. NPDC021356. Taxonomy (NCBI): domain Bacteria; kingdom Bacillati; phylum Actinomycetota; class Actinomycetes; order Kitasatosporales; family Streptomycetaceae; genus Streptomyces; species Streptomyces sp. NPDC021356. Next base: position 22,991 of record NZ_JBFACU010000042.1, read on the forward strand.
TCAGCCGGACGGCTGGCGGCATGTGATCCTCAAGGGCACGCAGATCAGCGTCGCCACTCCCATCTTCAAGCGCCACGACGCCAGCACTAACGATCCCTATGGGGCTGATTTGGTAGCCCTCCCTGCGGACTTCGTGCCCGACACGCAGTATGTGCGGGCAAAGGGACGCAGCCAGGCATATTTGAGAGCTCAGGATCGCTGGATCGACCAAGTGGCACTCACGAGACTCAGATCAGACGAAAGAGCACTTGACCGCGCACGCCAACAGGTCGCACATGCTGACCGCGTACCGCGCGATGAAGCGGATCCCCTCAAGATTGACGCTCTGCTCGTCGAGCGATCACGGCGACGGTATGCCACTTTTTACCGCATGGTCTGGCGGTGCATGATCGCTCCGGATACCGAACGCGCCTTGTACGCAGCACTTGTCCCGCCTGGCACCAGTCACGTGCACGCAGTGCACAGCTTGCGCATGGAGACGATCAGACACACAGCGCTAGTCGCGGGCTTTTGGGCCGCACTTCCGCTTGACTATTTCTTGCGTGCCACCGGACGCACCAACCTGCTCGTCAGCGCCGCAAAGGCGATGCCCGCGCCTCACCGACACCACCCACTGGCCTCCGCTCTGCTCCTGCGCACCCTCCGTCTCAACTGCCTCACCACCGCTTACGCCGACCTCTGGCGGGAGCTGTACGACCCCACCTGGGCCGCCCACGAACCCTGGGCCCTCCCCTGGCCCGGCCTGCGCCCGCTCCACGACGTGACCCCCGACTGGCGCACGGACACCCCTCTCCGTACCGAACGCGCCCGCCGCTCCGCCCTCGTCGAGATCGACGCCCTGGTCGCTGTCTGGCTCGGCATGGACGCCGACGCGCTCATCGCCGCCTACCGGGGCCGCTTTCCCGTGCTGCAAAAATACGAGGCCGTGACCTGGTTCGACGCCGAGGGCTGGAAGCTCGCCGGCAACGCCCGCACCATCGGACAGCGGCAGACCAAAGAGACTTGGGGCCAGTTCGAGACGTACCTCGCCGACCCCGACACCAATCCCGTCCCCGACGGCTACACCGCCCCCTTCTACAAGGCCGAGCGGGAGAAGGAGATGCGCGAAGCGCACGCCTACTTCCAGCAGCGGCTGGACGACGCCGTCGCCCGGGGCGAGTGGGACCCGGTGAAGCAGGAGGTGCCCACCCCGTGAGGCCGACACTCGAGGCACAGGGGCTCAAGGAGAGCCTGCTCCAGTATCTGTCGACGACCTACGCGCTGACCGACGAGGGCGCCCGGGAGTCGCTGCACCGGTTCCTCGGGGACGAGACCTCCGGGATGTTCCGGGGGCCGTTCCTGCGGATACGGACGCCGTTCACGCGGGCCGACGACTCCTGGAAGGAGCTGCTGGACTGGCGGCGAACGGACGGCTGGACCCCGTACGCCCACCAGGCCAAGGCGTTCCAGCGGCTGTCGTCCGCACGTGGACGGACCCCGCGGCCGACCCTCGTCACGACCGGTACCGGCTCCGGCAAGACCGAGTCGTTCCTCTACCCGGTCCTGGACCACTGCGCGCGCGAGCGCGACGCGGGGAACAACGGGATCAAGGCCGTCTTCCTGTACCCGATGAACGCGCTCGCCACCGACCAGGCGCAGCGCATCAACGACCTGCTGTGTGAGCATGACGCCGATCTCGGCAAGCTCCGCGCCGGTCTGTACATCGGCGACCGGGCGGAGACGAAGTACGACCGGGTCTACACCCGCCGTTCCGACATGTGGGTGTCGCCGCCGGACATCCTGATCACGAACTACAAGATGCTGGACCTGCTCCTCCAGCGCTCCCCAGATGCCGCGCTGTGGAGCGGCGCGGACATCAGGTACGTCGTCGTGGACGAGTTCCACACCTACGACGGCGCCCAGGGCACCGACGTGGCGATGCTGCTGCGGCGTCTGGCCGCAGCCGTCGGGGCGTCGGAGCCGGGGAACCCGCTGGGGCGGATCTGTCCGGTCGCCACGTCTGCGACGCTCGCCTCCGGCACGGACGGGGACGGGGTGCGCCAGCTCCTCGACGTCGCCACCCAGGTGTTCGGGACCGAGTTCACGGCGGACGCGATCATCGGTGAGGACCGGCAGAGCGTCGACGAGTTTCTCCCGCCGGGCGACTTCGATCCGGCGCTGCCGGATCCCTCCCCCGACGAGCTGGCGCTGCTACCCGATCCGTCCCTCGGCGACGATGAGTTGGCCCAGCTCGTCGAGACACTGACCGGCACCCGCGATTTGGACCCGTTCCTGCTGGGCCGGAACCTGAAGCGGCAGACACTCACCTCCGCCGTCATGCAGGCGCTCGACGGCGAGGTCCGCACCACCGGCGAAGTGCTCGACCTGATGTGGCGCAAGGGCGCGCGTTCGTGGGGCAAGACGATCACCGAGCGGCCGGAGGTCGCCGCCTCCGCCCTCGCCCGCTTCGTCGCGCTGCTGGCCGTCGCCCGCGATCCCGAGTCGACGCCGGAGCGTCCGCGGCCCCTGGTTCAGATCGAGGTGCACCAGTGGGCCCGCTCGGTCTCCCGCCTCGTACGGGGCGTGCTGCCGTGGCCGAAGGCTGAGTTCCAGTGGGACGCGGCCGGTGCGTCGGACCGGCAGGGTGACCAGCACGCCCGGACGGCGCCGGTCACCACGGCGACGGCGGGCCAGGCCTCGAACCTGTTCCTGCCCGCCGTGTACTGCCGTGACTGCGGGCGTTCGGGCTGGGCGGTGTTCTCCCCGGAGACGGACGACACCCACGTCCAGGTCGACTCGCACAAGATCCGGCGGGCCTCGGTCAGCCAGGACAAGATGCGGGTGCGCAACCTGATCGCGGCGACGGACGCCGAGGCGCGCGAGGGCTCCGGCGCCGCGCCGATGGCCTCGGCCGGACGCGGCACGGACGGCGGACGCGGCACGTCCGTACTCTCCTCGGGCCGGGGCGGGCAGTTACGCGTGCTGGACGGACCGAACCGGAAACTGCGGCTGCCCGATCCCGTCAGGGACTACGAGCCCTCGACCGGACAGCCGCGCCCGGCCGCCGGCGACTCCGCCTTCGTCCTGGTGAACCTGGGCGAGACGGCGAACACGGCAGCCGAGGAGGACTGGTGCCCGGCGTGCGGGTCGCGCAACGCGATCCGCTTCCTCGGCACCGGTGCGGCGGCGCTCGCGGCGGCCTCGGTCACCCAGCTGTTCACGGGGGGTGAGATGGACGAGGAGCAGGGCGAGGGGAAGACGCTGATGTTCAACGACTCGGTGCAGGACGCCGCGCACCGGGCCGGGTTCGTGGCTTCCCGCTCGTACACCTTCTCGCTGCGGGCCCTGTTCAAGAAGCACCTGTCCGAGGACCGGCCGACCGCGCTCAACGACCTGATCGCGGACGTCGTCGCGGCCACCACCGACCGTACGACGCTCGCCGCCGTCGTCCCGACCGACCTGCACGACATCGCGGGCGTCCAACGGCTGCTGTCCGGCCAGGGACGAGGCGGCGACCGCAGGACGTGGAACCTGATCGGTGAGCGCTTCGCGTTCGAGGCCCTGATGGAGTTCGGCTTCCGCTCCCGCAACGGCCGGACCCTGGAGCTGACCCGTACGGCGGCGGCCCAGGTGCGCATCGCTGGCGTGGCGGCGGCGGTCGCGCTCGTCAAGGCCGCGCATCTGGCCGAGGAGGGCCGACGCGGCGGGCTGCCGCCCGTCGAACAGGACGACGCCCGCTACCTGGCGTTCCTGCGGATCTTCCTGGAGCGGCTGCGCACCAGGGGCGCGATCGGCCACAAGTGGCTGGACGGCTACCTGAAGGAGGCCGGGACCAGCCGCTACTTCATCTGGGGCAGGCGGCCGGTCGGCATGCGCGCCTTCCCCAGGGGCGTCGCGGCGCCGGTGTTCCTCCTCGACCAGCCCAAGGCCAAGAGCGAGTTCGACTTCGCCACGGGACGGCTGTCCTGGTACGAGCGCTGGGCGCAGCGCTGCCTGGATCTGCCCCGCGAGCAGACGGCCGGGTTCTGGAACCGACTGCTGCCGGAACTGGTGGCGGCCGGACTGCTGTCGGTGCGCACCCCGGCCGACAGCAGTCTGAGGATCTACGGGCTGCAGCCGGGCGCCATCGACGTGCGGCTCCTCTCCGACGACATCGTCAACGACGCCTTCGTGCGCTGCCCGGTCTGCTTCTGGGAGCAGACGGTCCACCCGGACGTGCTGGACCAGTGGCACGGCCAGCCCTGCCCGTCGTACCGCTGCCGCAGGGGCCGCCTGGTCGCCGGGAACCGCCCCGAGGAGCTGGGCAGGCACCACCGGGACCGGAACCACCGGGACGACTACTACCGGCAGCTGTACCGCAAGGCGGGCACCTACCAGGTGATCACCGCAGAGCACACCGGCATGCTCACCCGGCCGGAGAGGGAGCGGGTCGAGGCGGCGTTCAAGCACGGCACCGGGTTCAAGGATCCCAACGTGCTGTCGTGCACGCCCACCCTGGAGATGGGCATCGACATCGGCGACCTGTCCGCCGTCGTGCTGGCCGCGCTGCCGCGCCGGCCCGCCAACTACGCCCAGCAGGTGGGCCGGGCCGGACGGCGTACGGGCAACGCGTTCCTGCTGACTATTCCCGACCGCAGCCGCCGCGACCTGTACTTCCTCGACCAGCCGCGTGAGATGATCGCCGGCCGGATCGTGCCGCCGGGCAGTCATCTGTCGGCGATCGAGATCCTGCGCCGCCAGTACCTGGCCCACCTGCTGGACCTGGCCGCGCGCGGGCGTCTGCCGCGTCCCGACGGCAAGCCCCTGGCCGCGATCCCGCCCCGGGCCCCGGAGCTGTTCGGCCCCTCGGGCTACCTCGCCGACCTGGTCGAGGCCGCCCTCGCCCGTGGTGACCAGCTCGTCGACGGGTTCCTTGGGTTGTTCCCCAGCGGAGTGAGCGACCAGGCCCGGGCCGAACTGCGCGACTACGCCACCCGCAAGCTGCGCAGCGCGGCGGAGGAGGCCGAACGGCAGTGGCGGCGCGGCGAGGAGGTACTGCGCCGCAGGTTGAAGATGATCGGCGAGGCACGCGACGAACTGCACGACAGCGACGACGACCAGGCCCGGCAGAAGGCCGAGCTGGACGCCGAACACCGGTCGGTCGGCAAACGGCTGCTGTCGCTCGGACTCACCACCGCCCAGCAGGCCCTGTGCGACCTTGGACTGCTGCCGAACTACGCGCTCATCGACGCGGCGACCACGCTCAACGCCACGCTGTACTGGCCCGACGGCGCCGACGAGACGACCGGCAGGGAGACGTACAGGTCCAAGCCGCGCGCCTACGAACGGCCACGCCGCTACGCCCTGTCCGAGTTCGCGCCCGGCAACACGTTCTACGTCAACGGCTACAAGCACCAGGTCACCGGCCTGGAGATCGGGACCGCCACCGATCCCGACTGGCGGCTGTGGCGGTTCTGCCAGGAGTGCGGGTACGTGCGCACCCAGAACGCCCAGGACGACCGCTCGCCGTGCCCACGATGCCGCAGCGCCCGGATCGCGGACGACGGCTCCTGCCTGCACAAGGTCGTCGAGCCTGTCGTCGTCACCTCACGGGACAAGCGGGAGGACGCCCGGATCAGCGACGACAAGGACGACCGCGAGCAGCGCCACTACACGGTGATCGACGCGGTCGACATCGCCTTGGAGGACATCGAGCCGAAGACCTCCTGGCGACACCAGGCCCAGACGTTCGGCATCGACTTCTGCCGCACGGCACTCATCCGGCGGATCAACGTCGGCCCGATGCGGTTCGACGCCAAGGCCGAGGACGACTTCGCCGGGCACAGCGTGCGGATGGCACCCTTTCACGTGTGCACGGGCTGCGGCGCGGCGACCGCCGACGGGCGGCCCGTCTTCGACCACGACACCGACGCCCTGGACTCCGCGGCGGCGCGCAATCCCAAGCTCAAGCACCACCAGCCGTGGTGTCCGCTGCGTCGGGGTAAGAAGCCGCAGGGCGTGCCCCAGGAACCGGTGCTGCTCGCCCACCAGCTGCGCACCGAGGCGCTGCGAGTGCTGCTGCCGGCCGCCACCGTCCTGGTCGACGAGAAGATCCACTCCTTCAGGGCAGCCCTGCGCCTCGGCGTCGACCACCACTTCGGCGGTGACCCCCAGCATCTGGACTCGACCCTGGCGCGCATGCCCGACAAAGCCACCGGCGAGACACGGCACTTCCTGGTGCTCTTCGACCGCCTGCCCGGTGGCACCGGTTACCTGCACCGGCTCACCGACCCGGCGCACTTCCGGGCCGCCCTCGCCGACGCACGGCGGGCGCTGCTGAAGTGCCCCTGCCGCGACGAGGGCCGGCTCGCCTGCCACCGCTGCCTGCACCGCTACACCGAGGAACGGCACCAGGACACCGTCTCGCGCCTCGAGGCCCTGCAGATCATCAACGACCTGCTGGGCCCCGTCGACCAGGACGGCGAGCCGGTGCTCGACGAGGACGGACACCCCGTCGACCTGTGGAAGGTCGCGCAGCTGCCCAGCACTGACCTGATCGGCCTGGACAAGCAGGTCGAGTCCGATCTGGAGGCCCGGTTCCTTGCCGCCCTGCGGACGTGGACCGGCGGGGAACAGGACGCCGTACTGGAGGAGAGCAGGACAGCCAGCGGCTACCTGCGCTTCAGCCAGGGCGCCAACTGGCGGCTCACCGCGCAGCGGAACATGGAGTTCACCCGTACCGACTTCACCTTCGAGTCCACGGACGGCCCCAAGGAGTACGTCACCGTCTACCTCGACGGCCACCGCTACCACGCCACCCGCGCCCACAACCGGATAGCCGCGGACTGCGACAAACGGAACCAGCTGCGGAGCAGGAACCACATCGTCTTCCAGCTCACCTGGGACGACCTGGAGCTGTTCGAGAAGGGCGACGCCGCGAAGGCCGAGCCGGTCTGGTCGCCGTACCCGCGCAGCGCTCAGGACGCGGCCAAGGACTGGTACGAGGAGATGGGCGGAGAGCGTTCCGAGCTCCCCGAGGCCGTGTTCGCCAACCCCGTCGACACACTCCTCGCCTACCTGCGCAAGCCGGGCAAGGAGCGCTGGGGACGCCGTGCCAGGGCTCTGGTGGGCGGTCTCATGGCCGAGCCCGCCGCCCTGGCGACGCAGGCGGACCGCTCCCAGGCCCGCCAGGTGCTGAGGTCCGCGCTCGACGCGTACGGCGCGGGCCGGGAGCCGTCGTCCGCGGAGCCCGTCACGGGTGACGGGGCCGTTCTGGTGCTCCGGGCGGCCGACAGGTACGGCCTGCCCCTCCTCTTCACCGTCGACGCGAGCAACGGCGAGGACGCGAAAACCGTGCGGTGGAGCGCGCTCGCCGTGCTGGACGACCGTGACGAGGTCCTGGGCACCGACGAGCACAAGCTGCGATGGCGTTCCTGGCTGTACTGGTCCAACCTGCTGCAGTTCCTCGCGTTCGCCGACGGGGACGGCGTCCAGCTGGCCGGAAGCCGTGCACTCGCCTTCCCCGTCGACGTACTGGCCGTCACCGGCGGCGTCGGCGAGCTCGACTCGCTCATCGCCGTCCACCGGCCGCGGGAACTGCCGACTGCGGTGGCGCAGGACGCGCCCGCCGCCACCGCCTCCGGGGCGGAAGCCGCTGACTCCGTGGCCGAGCAGGCCGTCGCCCGGCTGTTGCGCGACGCCGCCTGGGACGAGGACATTCTTCCTCTGCTCGAAGAGGACGAGCCGGATTCGGCGCTCACACAGCTCGCCCGCGAGCTCGCCGGCCACGGCAAGCAGGCCCCCGTCTTCGGCTTCGAGCTCGGTGAGCGCGGCTGGCAGGCCGACTTCGCCTGGCAGGAGCCCGGTGTCCGGGTCGCCGTCGTCGCCGCACCGCACGGCGAGGACGACGAGGAAGCCCTCCGGCGCGACCAGGCCTACGCCGACGCCGGGTGGGCGGTCCGTACGGCGGCCGACTGGCTCGACCGCCTCGACTCGCTCGTCGGCGCGCTTCCCGACATTCCGCAAACGCGCGGCGCCAACGACGCGCCCGACTCCTTCGACTCTCCCCGCGACGGAAGGCAGACTTGATTCCATGACCGCCCGGCTCAGCCTGTACCAGAAGGCCGAACAGGAGCTGTACAAGCTCGACCGCTCGGTCAAGGGCAAGTTCTACGACTTCTGCCACCGCTTCCGCGAGGACCCGGACCACCCCGGCCTGGACCTCAAGCCCCTCAAGGGCGACGGCCGGGTCTTCCGCGCAAGGATCGACCCGTCCTACCGCGCCCTGCTGGCCAGGGCCGGCGTCGACGACAAGGGCCAGGAGAACTGGCTCGTCATCGCGGTACGCCACCGCAAGCACGTCTACGAGGAACTCTCGGTCGCGATCAACCGGATCACCGGCGAGATCGAGTTCGTGGACCTCTCCGTCGTGGGCGGGAGCGTGCTGCAGCGCGCCGGCATCACCCTCACCCCCACCGAACCCGAGCCCGCTCCGCAACCCGCGCCCGAGCCCGCGCCGGCCGTCGCCGAACCCCTGCTCACAGGTGTCACCGCCGGCGACCTACGAGACCTGGGCGTCGCCGACCAGCTCATCGACCTCGCCCTCGCCGTCACCGGCAGCGACGAGCTCGACCAGCTGGTCGCCGGCGCGCCGCTGCTGTCCAAGGACATCCTGTACGGGCTCGCCGCCGGCATGTCCCTCGATGAGGTCCGCAAGGAGATCACCGCCCCGGTCAAGGTCCACCTCGGCCAGGACTACGAGCAGGACCTCGGCGCCGCGCTCGCCCGCACCACCGTCACCACCATCGACGCCGACATCCAGGCAGCCCTGGAAGAGGGCGACTTCCGCGCCTGGAAGGTCTTCCTGCACCCCACCCAGGCCAAACTCGTCCACCGCACCTACAACGGCCCGGCCCGCGTCTCCGGCGGCCCGGGCACCGGCAAGACGATTGTCGCCCTGCACAGGGTCGAGCACCTCGCGCGGCAGCTGCCGCCCGGGCACAACAAGCCCATCCTCCTGACGACGTTCACGAAGAACCTCACCACCGACCTGCGCGCCCGGCTCGCCTCGCTGATGGAGCCCGAGCTGCTCGCCCGCGTCGAGATCGCCCACATCGACCAGCTCGCCGCGCGTGTCCTCAGCGAGAACGCCGTCAAGGGCGCCGCCAGGCAGCGCGTCTACGACAGCGCCGCACTCAACGTGCTGCGCCAGTTGCTGCTCGAACTCGACGAGCGCCGCTGGGACGCCGAGTTCCTCTACGAGGAATGGGACCAGGTCCTCCTCGGACAGTCCATCGGCAACCGGAAGGCGTACTTCGATGCCCGCCGCGCCGGACGCGGCCGTTCCGTCACCCGGCCCGAGCGGGCCCAGATCTGGAAGATCCTGGAGCAGTTCACCGCCCGCCTGGACACGGAGGGGCTGGAGACCTGGGGGCAGGCCGCCGAGCGCGCCGCGCGCCTCGAGATGGAACGCGACGCCAAGATCAGGGCCCGGGCCGAGCACAAGGAAGCCGTCGGCGGCAAGGACCTCATCCACCGCGACGACGGCTCCGGTATGCGCTTCCTCCACCACCGCTACCGCCACATCGTGGTCGACGAGGCCCAGGACCTGCGCGCCGCCCACTGGAAGATGCTGCGCGCCATGGTCGCCCCCGGCACCGACGACCTGTTCATCGCCGGCGACACGCACCAGCGCATCTACGACCAGCAGGTCACCCTGGGCACCGTCGGCATCCACATCCGCGGCCGCTCCTCCAGGCTCACCCTCAGCTACCGCACCACCAAGGAGATCCTCTCCCGGGCCATGCAGGTGGTGAACCTCAACGGCAAGAAACTCGCCTACGACGACCTCGACGACAGCACCGACAACCTCGACGGGTACCGCTCCGTCCTGCGCGGCCCCGTGCCCGACCTGGTGCCCTGCGTCTCCTGGGACGACGAACTCGACCGGCTCGCCGCCACGCTGACCGCCTGGCGCGAGGAGATCACGACGGGCAACGGCGGCACCGGCCCGCGCCGCGACCCGCGCGGCAGCATCGCCGTGTGCGTCGCGGAACGGGACATGGTCAGCCAGGTGATGTTCCACCTGGCCACCAAGGCGGGGATCACCGTCGCCGAACTCACCAAGGACGGCCCTAAGGGCGACGGCGAGGTGCACGTCGGCACGATGCACCGTTTCAAGGGCCTCGAATACCAGAAGCTGGCCATCGTCGGAGCCCGCGACGGCGTCATCCCCCGCACCGCGGTGATCGAGCGCTACCGCACCACCGACCCCCAGCGCTGCGCCCGCGAGGAACTCCGGGCACGCTCGCTGCTCTTCGTGGCCGCAACCCGCGCCCGCGACGCCCTCCACATCAGCTGGCACCACAAACCGAGCCCGTACCTGCCGGTCTGAGCCGGGTTACGGCCTCGTGAGTGGGCCGCCTTCGACAGCAGCGTTCGAACGCGGCCCACTCCCGAGACGGAAAGCTGCGAGTTTTCGGCCTTTACTGTCGTCCGACGAAGCGAGCGAACACCGAGGCCGAGGTGAACGACCTGTGCAGCAACAATGACCGCAACACCCGCTGGAAAGACGCCGAGTTGTACGAGTGGACGCGCTGAAACCACCGGCTCGGGGAACCTTCTGAGCGTGGAAGCAGCAGGTCAACAGGGACCTCACTGTCGCCGGAGGTGCTCTCGCGGAACCGGATCTCACACGGTGGGGCCCAGAGCTCCCGAACTGACCCGTCTCATCGACGTCTGCGCTGTTCACCGGAGCCTGAGTGGGCATGAGCAGCCTGTCGTCCGTCCACTACCAGCTCCAGCATCTGGAGGAGAAAGGCGCGATCCAGCAGGAGCCTCGCCAGTGGCGTGGCATCCGCCTCGCTCGGTGAGCGTGGCGGCCCCGTAGGCTCGCGGGGTGATTGAGACCATCGTGTTCGACGTCGGCGAGACGATCACCCGTGATGACCGCTACTGGGCGTCCTGGGCCGACTGGCTGAAGGTCCCGAGACACACGCTCTCCGCACTGGTGGGGGCCGTCGTAGCGCAGGGACAGGACAACGCCGAAGCGCTGCGGCTTGCGCGCCCAGGAATCGACGTGGCTGCCGAGTATCACGCCCGTGAACTCGCCGGCCGGGGCGAGCAGCTTGACGAGAGCGACCTTTACGACGATGTGCGACCAACTCTGTCGGCGCTGCGTGAGCGCGGAGTGCGGGTCATCATCGCGGGCAACCAGACACCGCGAGCTGGTGGGCTGTTGCGTGATCTCGACTTGCCGGCGGAGCTGATCGTCACGTCCGGGGAGTGGGGTGTAGCGAAGCCACAGTCTGAGTTCTTCGCGCGCGTGATCGAGGTGGCGCAGGCGGCACCTGGCCGGACGCTGTACGTCGGTGATCATCCGGCCAACGACGTTTTCCCTGCCAAGGCGGCAGGACTGCGCGCGGCGCATCTCCGCCGTGGTCCCTGGGGGCGCCTGTGGGCGGATGTCCCGGAGGTCGTACAGGCAGCGGACTGGAGCATCGACAGCCTTGCCCAGCTCGCCGGGATCATCGAGAGGTGACCGTAGAGCCTCATCAGCGGGGGGTGTTGTTGGGGCCGTTCGCGTACACGCTGCGCTTCCAGCCGGGTACGGTTCGGAGTGGACGCATCGAACGGGGGCCGGTATGCCCGTACAGATCAGTGACGGCGTGGGCAGGCGGATTGCCTACTACCGCAGCGTCGTCCGCCCGAAGATGACGCAGCAGCAGCTCGCGGATGCGGCGTGCGTGGCGCTCGGCACCATCCGCAAGATCGAGCGTGGTGAGCGTGGCGTCACCAATGCCACGTTGGAAGCCATCGCCGATGCCCTGGGTGTCGACTCCGCGCGGCTGCGTACAGACCGTGCGGCCGCCCAGACCCGAGTTCATGAGGCTCTCCCCGCGCTCTCCGCAGCGATCGCCACGTACGACCTCCCCGAGGACGGCCCCGTGCGGCCCCTTCGCGAACTGCGCGCCGACGTCGCAGAGGCTGCCCAGTGGCGTCTGGCAGCCCAGTACACGCGTATCGTCCGCAACCTTCCTGACCTGCTGCCTGAACTCGCGCGCGCCTATCACGCGGCCCCGAACGGGGACCGAGCCGAACTGGCCGGTCTCCTTGTGCATGCCTACCGATCTGCCGATGCCGTTGCATACAAGTTCGGCGCCCGTGACCTGTCCGCTCGGCTCGTCGACCTGATGCGGTGGGCGGTCTGCGAGGCGGGTGATCCGCTGCTCACCGCGGCGGTTGCGTACGTACGTACCGAAACCTTCTTTGCCGCGCGCGCCCACAGCGCTGGCCTGCGGGCCCTGCAACAGGCACTCGATGCGGGACCGGTCCCGATCACTCCGCAGGACATCGCAGCACGGGGCGCACTGCACATGCGGGCCGCGGTCGTGGCCGGACGGGCCCGCGACAGCTCGGCCGCAGACACCCACCTTGGCGAGGCACGGGCCCTGGCTGAAAGAGTGCACGAAGACGTCTACTGCGGCACCGCCTTCGGCCCCGACTCCGTGCGCACCCACGAAGTCTCCGTAGCCGTCAGACTCGGTGGCGACCACGTCGGCCGGGCCCTCGACGTCGCAAGCGAGTGGAGGCCGCCCAAGGAGTTGCCGGCCGAGCGGCGCTCCGGCTTCTACATCGAACTCGCACGAGCCCAACTGTGGTCTGGGCTTTCGGATGACGCATTCGAGTCGCTGAAGGTAGCCCGCCGCATTGCCCCTCAGCACACCCGGGAACACCCCTGGATCCGGGAAGACGCTTCCACGCTGCGTCGACTCAAGCGCGCCGAGTCGGAGACGCTGACGAACTTCGCGGAGTGGTGCTCCGCCACCTGAGCGAACCACCCCAAGTACCCCTTGCCGGGGTACTTGTTGCCTCCGGCAGCCCCCACCATCTGTCTCACGCGCAGAAACCGAGCAGATGGGGGTTGGGCATGCCCGACGCACTCACGCTCGCGCCCACGGTCATCGAAGGGCGGGTGAGCATCGTCTGCCTGGACGGTGAGGCCTGCTTCGACTGCGGGGCCGTGAACAAGACCCTGCGCGAGGCCGGCCAGGTCATGGTCCAAGGCAGCTCGCGCGTGTGGCGCATCGTCACATGCGGCTGCCGACCCCGAGCGGCCGCCGCATGAGCACCGCAGGGAGACGACAGACCCCCGCGACCGCGGCGAACGGCCCGGGGGCGTGGCCAACGCTTCGAAGGAGCGTCGACATGAAGAACGCTACCGTCCCGGGTCTACAGCGCCCAGCGGGCGCCAAGATGACCATCCGGGTGTACACGGTGACCAGCGACGGCGTGAAGACCGCGCCGCGCGCCACCGTGACCATGCCCCACAGCCACAAGCCCGTGCCCACCTCGATGAGCTCGGCGCTGCCGCCCCCTGCGCCTGCCCGATCCACCGCCAGGCAGGGGTGACCCGGTGAACGGAACCCAGACCCAGACCGAGAAGGTGCCCGTCGCCCCGGTCGCGGTGCGCGCCGCGGCGAGCTGGTTCCTCGACCAGCCGACGCTGCCCCGCCACGGCACCGTGAAGGCCTTCGAGGCGGACTTCCGGCAGACGCTGGAACAGTTGATGCCCCACATCGAGCAGCTGGCCGCGGACCTCCCGGCCGACGACGTGCGCCGGAAAGTGGCCCTGGCCGGTGTCGGGGAGGCGCGCCGGCGGCTCGTCGAGCCAGGAGAGGCAGGGTTGCAGGGCGAGGTGGAGAGAGTGAAGCGGCTCGCCCGATCCGTGATCTCGCTGTGCGGCCATTTCGACGCCCTCTCTGGCGTCCGGATGTGCCTGCTGTGCGACAAACCGATCGAAGACACCGACGTCTGGGAGCCCTACCAGCAGGCCGGCCTCACCGGAGGCCCAGCGCAGCCCGGCCGTGTGCACGCAGTCTGCGCCCACACCGCGCGCTGACCCTGACGCGCGGCACCCCGCCCGCCCCGGCGTCATGGGGCCCCATGGCGGCCGCTTCGGGACAGGGCCGCATCAAAGACCCCCGTCTCGCCGGTGTCCCGCAAGACCCGGTGAGGCGGGACCCGTCCCGCGGGAGGTGCGCAAGCCTCCGGCGGGACGGGGCTTGGGGTTCGGGGAGTATCCGAGCAGGGATCACCGCTACGGCGTTCAGTTTCCTGAACGCTTGGTGTCCCGGTCAGCGGCCCTGGCGGAATGGGTTGTACGCCTCGAGGGGGTCTTTGTCGGTCTCTCCGCGCCAACGCCGTTCGACCTGGTACGCCGCCCAGGCGAGGTCTCCCTGTTGTGTGGAGCGCCAGGGTGTTCTGGTGCGGCCGCGGTACTCGGAGCTCAGATCCGGCTCGGCCAGCCTGCGGCGCCGTTCGGCGCGCGGGTTGTCGGCGACCTTGGCCATCTGCAGCTCCTGCATACACCGGGCGCGGGCCAGCACCTCGACGTCGAAGGCGATGCGCCGCAGGATCGCCGCGACTTTGGGCAGACGGATCGGCACGACGCAGGTGTCGGGGAAGTCGCCCTCAGGGCGGAGGTTGGCGGCCGGCGGGTACGTCTTGCTGTCCAGGTGGGTCGATCCGCTCCGCACACTGCCGGACCCACTCGGCCTCGTCCTGCAGGCGCTCGGCGATGCCGGCACGGCCGGACAGCTCCTCGTCGTCGCTGCCGTCCGGGTCTTCCGGGGCCGGCCAACCAGCGGCACGCAGCAGCCCGAGCGCGGCGTCCAGGGTGTCGAGATCGGGCAGCCGCAAAATCGGTGGCACCGGAGAGTTGACGTAAGCGCGCGCCGAATCACCGCGCAGGTCTTCGGTCCGCGGTCACGCAGCACTTCGAGGGCGCGGTCAGTGGCTCCAGCGAGGTCGCGCATGCCTTGGAACGGCGCACCATCGACTACATCTGGGACGAAATCTCGCCATGCGATCAGTTCTCCGCGACGCCCTCGCGCAGTTCCCGGTAGGCGATCGTGACGTCCTCCAGCCGAAGAGTGGTGATGTCTTCCAGCGGCGGGGTACCGGCGCCGCCGTGGGCCTCGTACAGGCGCAGATCCCGCAGCGTGGAGGCCTTTCGGCAGAGTTCGCGCACGAAGCGGCCGTTGCCGAGCCGGTCGATCAGTCCGTCGCCGACCGCCTCCTGACAGGAGAACTCCAGTGCCAGAGCGGCGTCCTCGTCCAGCACGTCTCCCTGGGCCTGCACGATGCCGCGGCCGATGTCCGTGAGTTCGGAGGCCGAGTAGGAAGGGAAGTCCACGCGTGTCGTGAAGCGGGAGGCGAGCCCGGGGTTGGTGGTCAGCAACTCGTTGATCTCGTGCGGGTAGCCGGCCAGGACCACCACGAGCCTGTCGCGGTCGTCCTCGGCCCGCTTCAGCAGCACCTGCAGCGCCTCGTTGCCGAAGGCGTCACCGCCGGAGTAGCCGCTGTTGCACAGTGCGTAGGCCTCGTCGATGAACAGGACGCCGTCGAGGGCCGAGTCGATCACCTTGCTCGTCTTGATGGCGGTCTCTCCCAGGTGCTGGCCCACGAGGTCCGCTCGCTGCGCCTCGACGATCTGCCCCTTCTGCAGCAGGCCGAGCCCGGCGAAGACCTTTCCGACGATGCGGGCGACTGTGGTCTTGCCGGTTCCGGGCGGACCGGCGAACACGAAGTGCTGGGGAGAGGCGGTCGACGGCAGTCCCTGCTCCCTGCGGATCACGGACATGCGCAACTGAGCCGTCAGCGAGCGCAGTTGGCGTTTGACGGGTGCGAGGCCGACCATGCCGTCCAGCAGCGCGACCGCTTCCGCGAGAACGTCTTCCCTCGCTCGGGCCGCCTCCTCCTGGCCGTCCAGGTCCGCGGCGTCGCCCGCATCGACCGACCGGGCCGGCTCGGCCCGTACAGCGGGCGGCACGTGCGGGCCCGTGGATTCCTCCGGGGCTCCCCCGGTCACGGCGACCCCGGCCCGGGGTACCGATGCTCCCGCCCGTACGGCGACATCGGCCAGCCCTGGGAAGTACCGGAACGCGTACTGGAACTGCCGCAGCGCCTCCTCGTCCTGTCCGAGTGCTTCCCTGGCGAGGCCCCTGACGTAGGCGACCTCGGCGTCGAACTTCGTGCCCTTGCCGATACGCCCGGGCAGTGGTTCCAGTACGTTCAGAGCCTCTTGGTGGACTCCCTGCTCCACGAGCGCGCGCCCTGCGTAGAGTTGTGACTCATCTTGCAGGAACGGGTCGGTTATCTCCCGCGCGAAAGTCAGCACGAGCGGCCACTCCTGCTTGAGGAACGCGTATCTCGCACAGACGAACCGCGTCTCATCGCAGTCCAGCTGTGCGGTCTCCAGGTGCTGCCAGGCTTCGTCGAGCTGTCTCCGCGTCAGGAGGCGGGACATGCCTGCCAGCCAGAGGTCACGCTGGAACTCCAGCCGGAACGAGACGTAGACCCCGAGATCGAAACGGGACTGAAGCGGGGTGTCGAGCTTCGTTCGCAACGCTCCGAAGGTCCCGATGTTCTGCATCATCCGAGCGACGGCCTCGTCCTGCTGGTATCCCGCAGCATGCAGCCCCAGCCATGCGTCGGCCGCGGTCGGGTCGTTCCGCAGCGCCTCTTCGAACCGCCGTGCGGCGGCCTCGGCCCTCCCTGCACGGAGCAACCCCACCGCCTCGGCCCAGGCGCGCTCGCACTTCTTCGCGGAAAACCATGACGTGGAAACCCCCGGCACTGCCACTCCCCTCGGCGACGGTGAGACCCGGCGTTCAGGCCGGCGGTCCAGTTTCCCATGCGGGATCCGCGGTTTCATCCCGCCCCGGCAGCCTGTGTTGACCCGGCCGAGCGAGCGGACGTCGAAAGCCGAACCTGCATCGGACCCCTCCCATGGAATGAACGCGGTGTGAAAAGGCGAAGCGACCGTCAACTCGCGCTGAGCGGGTTCGGCCAGCCATTTGAAGCATCCATGACGTGTGAAGCCTCACGAATCCTCGAGCGGAAGGCCTTCCCTGGCGGTGAATTGCAGAAAATTCGGATGTTTTTCCCGTGCTGTGCGATCCTCGAACGAGTAGAAACTCACCTGATCGTGACACTGCTCGTCACTCACCCGGAAGCCCCACCAGTCACCGGTCCCCACGGGAGCCACTGCGACGAGGGGAAACGCAAAGCTCTCTTCTCTCGCATTGACTGAGATCAGGTCGCTTTCAGAGGGTATTTGATCTAGGCGAATTGACCTTTCTTTCCTAGTAGGTTCCTCGCCAGGTTGGTGTTGTCTCGTCCGTTATGCGCTTGGCGAGGTTGTCGATCGAGGCGACGTGGATCATTGCCTCGGAGCTGGCGGGAAGGGTCTCGTAATCGCGAGAAAGGCGCCGGTGCAACATGAGCCAGCCCAGACTTCGCTCGACTACCCAGCGCCTTTTGACAACGTGAAAGCCACGAACTCCGGGTTTCCTGTTGACCACTTCGACGTCGATTCCGAGACGTGCGCCGTGCTCGATGACGGCGTTCTTGAAGCCGGTGTCGACCCAGCTCTTGGTAATGGTGGGGTAGGTCTTTTTGGCCTGGTCGAGGAGTCGGATTCCGACGGCGTTCTCGGACAGGCTGGCGGCGGTGACGGTCACGGCGAGGATGAGGCCGATTGTGTCGGTGAGGATGCCTCGCTTCCGCCCGAAGATCTTCTTGGCGGCGTCTGTTCCTTGGCTGGTCAGGGGCACGTTGGTGGAGGTCTTCACGCTCTGGGTGTCGATCACCGACGCGGACGGCTCGGGCTTGCGTCCCTCTTTCACGCGGGCTAGCCCGGTGAGGTCGTAGTTGAGCTGGGCGAGGATTCCCTCGTCGCGCCAGGCGGCGTAGTAGGCGTAGACGGTGCCGTGGTTGGGGAAGTCGTGTGGGAGGTATTTCCAGGGGATTCCGGTGCGGTTGATGTAGAGGAGTGCGTTGAATACGTCGCGCAGGTCGACCTTCGCCGGCTCTCCGGTGGGTCTGCGGTCGAGCCGCGCCTTTCTCCAGGCCGTCAATGTCGGCTCGATCAGGGCCCATCGGGCGTCGGACAGGTCGCTGGGGGTACGGCTTCCGCTGGATCACGCCCCAGAGGGATCATGGGCACGATGGAAGATCCGGTTCCGCTGATCACTGGGCGGTTCAGTGCGATCTCTACGTCAGACGTACTTCGAGGATCAAAGCCGACGAAACGGGTGGGCAAGTCCGGAAGCCTGGACGTGATGAAGCACATTGATCCGATGAAAAGCCTCAAAATGGCACAGCGACAGAATTCACATACCGACATGAGGCATACCTGAACGCCCACTCAGAGGCCGGTTTGAGAGCGTTTGACCGTGACTTGCCTTGAAGGGCGCTCATCAGCGTTTACTTCGAAGGAGCTGTCCGGTGGGGCGACAGGCGATACTCGTCCTGTGGACTGGTTGGAGCGAGCTCGGGCGGCGGAACAGCTTCAAGAATGGGACGTGGCGATCGCGCTGGTAAGCGCTCACGCCGAGTGCTTCTCCGACGATCCAGACATGCACGACAAGCATCTGTGGCACATGGATCTGCTGGCCCGGGCGGAACGGATTCCAGAGCTTACGGAGCGCGCCCTCACGGATAGCCACGCACGTCGAAGACTTGACAGATCGCTTCGAGAGCGGGGCATGGAGGCGGCGCTGCGTGACCGCGCCGAAGACGGTGACCGTGACGCCTTGTACGTCCTTGCTCGACTGATGTGCGAGACGGGTCGGGTGCAAGAATCCCAGAAGGTAGTCCAAGACATCGGCCCGGACGACCAGTACGCACACCAGATTGTGGCCAGAGATTGCTGGCCGTAGGTGTCCGGCTATGGCCTTCTCGTGAAGTTGCCGGTATCGGCCTCGGCAAGGATCCCGAGTTTGACCAGGCGTTTCAGCTTGGCGCGGGTGCCTTCGACGTTCTTCGGCAGCAGTTCGTGGCCGAGGGCTTCGCAGACGTCCTTGGCCCGTAGCGGGCCGGTCGCGTGGTTGAAGGCGGTAAGGATGCGGGCGTAGTCCGGGTGCTCGGGCAGATCCGGCGCGGCGGCCGGTAGTCGGTCGGCGAGGGCGGTGACGGTCTTGCGGGTGATCGCGAGGTGCTCCAGGTGCGTCTCGGCCTCCTGCGGCCGGGTGCGCAGGCCGTCGATCTGTGCGCGGAGGTCGTCGGCCAGGGCCCGGGCTGCGTCTTCCTGGAGGTCCAGGGCGTCGAGCAGGGGCTGGATGTTCACGCTGCCGCCGCCTGCGCCGCGCGCCAGGTGGGGGCGTTCGCACCGGTGAGGCGGCGGGTCATGACGTGGGTCATCGCCCAGTAGACGCGGGAGGCGGAGGAGGAGGGGCGGTGCTCGTAGTCGCGGACCAGGCGCCGGTGCAGTATCAGGATCCCGTAGGTCTGCTCGACCCTCCACCGCTTCGGCTGCGGCACGAACCCCTTGATCTGCGGGTTGCGTGCGACGATCTCGACATCGATGCCCAGGCCGGCGCCGTGCACGACGACCTGGTTCTTGAAGCCCTGGTCGACCAGGGCTTCGCGGACAGTTGCGCCGGCATGCTCGGCGACCTGGTCCAGCAGGACGATGCCCGCGGCGTTGTCGTGGGTGTTCGCGGCGAGGACGACGACCACGATGACCAGGCCGAGGACGTCCACGGCCCGGCCGCGTTTGCGGCCGGGCACCCGCTTGGCCGGATCATGGCCGGTCGTGGAGGCGGGGACCCCGGCGGCCGCATGGACACTCTGGGTGTCCAGGACCACCAGGGTCGGGTCCTCTAATCGGCGGGCGCGTTCACGGACCTGGCAGCGCAGGAGTTCATGGATGACCTGGTCGGTTCCGTCGTCCCGCCAGGCCGCGAAGTAGTAGTAAGTCGCGCTCTTCTGCGGCAGGTCGTGCGGGAGATAGGCCCACTGGCAACCCGTCCGCCCCTGGTAGAGGATCGAGTTCACGATCTCCCGCATGTCGTAGGCGCCCTGATGACCGCTGACCGAGCGGTGCCGGTCCTTCCACGCGATGATCACCGGCTCGATCAACGACCACTGCTCGTCCGATAAGTCACTCGGATACGGCTTGCGTTCACTCACCCGATCACATCACCAGATCACCAACCGCGGACCGGCAGATTCCGCCCCGCCGCCACACCATCAGGCGACAGCAGATCCATCCAAAGACTCACGAACCGCCCACTGAGGGGCGCGGCGTAGCGGAGGCGGGCGTACGGCTCGTTGGGGTCGCAGAGGTGGCCGAGGAACAGCGGTTCGCTGAAGTCGGCCGCAGCTTCCTCGCGTGCCTCCCTGCGCAGTGTGACAAGCGGGTCGCTGCGGTCCGGGGGCTTGGGGGTGCCGCCCGGCAGGAGGGCCGCGCCGGTGTCCGGTTCCAGCAGCACCAAGGCGCGGCCGTCGGGCGCGAGGAGCCAGCCCCAGACCTGGACCACCGAGAGCTGCTCTGGGGCGGGGCCGACGTGGAAGGGCAGGTGGTGCCTGGCGCGGGCGGTGCGAAGGGCGCCGACCCGTTCCAGGACAGTGGGGGCGATCGGAAGGCCGTTCTCCAGCAGGGCGGGCCCGGCGGCGTTGATGCGGGCGCGCAGGGCGGACAGGGCCCGGCGGGCGTCGCCGGGGGCCATCAAGTCCGGTAGCCGGGCAGGTTCGACGAACTCGACGGACTGATCTCGCGGTCGGGCAGCCGGATGGCGGCGATCTGCTCGTTGTCCCACGTACCGCCGTCGTAGACGTGCAGAATCTCGCGGGGGAAATGCATGCTGGCGGGCGCGTTGAGGCCGTCGGCGCTGACCCAGTCCACGGTGAGCCCGCGGTCGACGGTCATGGTGACGCCGAGTTCCTCGCGCAGTTCCCGCGCGGCGCCCTGCGCCGGGGGCTCGTTCTCATCGACGGCGCCGCCGGGCAGGAGATAGGTCGTGCGGTAGTCGACGTGCTGGACCAGTATGCGGCCGCGTTCGTCTGTGATCAGCACGGACGTTCCGACCCACAGGGCGGCCGAGGCGCGTAAGGCTCCGTACTCCTCGTCGGTCATCGTGCTGGACGGCGTGTCAGGGGCGGGCGTGACGGTCATCTCGTCTCCGATCGTGCGGGAGGGGCTATGTGGGCGGCGGTCGGTCAGGCGACGAGCCGGTGAGGGTCACCCGGCGCGGGGCCGGGGGTGAGCCGGGTGAAGTTCTCGGTGCTGATGATCTCGTCGCGTTCCGGCTCGGGCAGGCGGGCGAGCAGGCCGGGCAGGGGCCGCTCGCGGGCGGCTTCGCTGCGGTGCGCGAGGATCGCCTCCATCTTCACCGCGGCCCAGGGTGAGACATCGACGGTCGTGGTCACATACGCCTCCGGCACCGTGAGGAGCGTCTTCTCGACGCTCTGAAGGAGTGGGCCCAGCAGGCCCACACCGGATTGCGAGTGCGTGGCCGCGTGCAGGGCTGCCGGCTGCCAGGGCTCCCCGGCGTCGGGATACAGGTGCGGCAGGCCGGCGGCCTCGACGGCGAGGAGGGTGATCTGGTGGGCACGCCGGTGATCCGGATGCCCCGTGAGCTGGCCCAGGGCATCGTGGCCGATCACGATGTCGGGCCGGACCTCACGGATGTGTGCGACCAGGCGGCCGACGGCTTCGTCGAGGGGCGCGTCGACGAGGCGCACGGCGCCGTCGGGGGCCGAGGCCGGGTTGCGGGCATCGGCGTAGCCGAGCAGCCGCGGGGCCCCGGCGCCCAAGACGTCCAGGGCGTCGGCGAGTTCGGTGGCCCGGTGGCTCGTCGGCGCCCAGGTGGCGGTGACGACGGAGGTGCGGGCGCCGGCGGCGTGGTGCTGTGCGAGCACACCGCCGACCAGTAGACTCTCATCATCGGGATGGGCGAACACCCCCAGCAGCGAGGGCAAAGGC
The DNA here is from genome assembly GCF_040641015.1 of Streptomyces sp. NPDC021356. NCBI lineage: Bacteria > Bacillati > Actinomycetota > Actinomycetes > Kitasatosporales > Streptomycetaceae > Streptomyces > Streptomyces sp. NPDC021356. The sequence goes on from NZ_JBFACU010000042.1 coordinate 44,721, forward strand.
GGCTGGTTCATGGCGAAGAGGACTCCTCGAAGTGACGGACGGGGCAAAGGGGTCAGATGATGGGCGGCCGCCCGGCGGCGGTGAGCCGGTAGACGGTGCGCCAGCTCATCGGACGCCGCCGCTGCGTACGGCGGCTCGTCCACCCTTCGCGCATGCCGCGCAGCGTCTGGCCCAGTCCGCCGCCGCGCACGGCCCGGGCCAGGGTGATCATGGTCCAAGCGCTCAGGTAGAGGGGGATGAGCGGGGCGGGGAGGTTGCGGTGGGCGATCCAGATCCTGTTGCGGGCGGCGAGCCGGTGGTACAGCGCATGGCGGGCGGGTTCGGTAAGTGGGTGGTGCATGCGGATCGACGCCGCGTACCAGCCGCACCAGCCCGCCTCATACAGCCGCCAGGCCAGGTCGAACCCCTCGTGATACAGGAAAAGTCGATCTTCCCACCCGCCTACCGCATCGAAGGCGTCGCGCCGGATCAGGACGACGCCTTCGGTCATCGAGGCGACTTTCCCGGGCCGTCCCGGGTTCGAGGCGCGCAGCCGGGGGACCCAGCGGCGTGGCGTGGTCGAATCGTCCGGGCCGGTCAGCCGGGGCTGCACCCAGGCGGCTTCTGGATGCCGCTCGGCCTCGGCGAGGAGCCGGGCAAGGACGTCGGGGCGGGGGAAGCTGGCGTCGTTGTCGAGGAAGTACAGCCACTCGGCCGGATCGCCCGCCTTGTTCAGCGCGTCGGCGCCGGCATTGCGACCGCCGGGGATGCCGATGTTCTCGGGCAGGCACACGGTGAGCGCACCGGCCGGTATGACCTCGGGCTTGCAGCCGTTGCCGACGACCACCACCCGCGCCTCGACGCCGCTCTGGGCAAAGAGCGTCGCCTGCGCAGCTGCTTCCTCGGCATGACGATCGTTCATCGTCAGGACGACGACGTCGACACGTGGGCGGGACATGGGTTCCTCCGGGCCGTCGGGGCCGGTCAGGGCGTGGGGACGGGGATGTTGGTGAGGCGCTCGGCTTGTCGGGCGATGAGTGGGGCGAGGTGAGGGTGGACGCCCCGGGAGCACGCCTGGAGGAGTTGTCCGAGGGCGGTGAGCTCTCCGGTCCGGCCGGCGTCCGTGTCCAGGACGTGGCTGAACTCGCGCCGGATCCGGGCGGCGGTCGCCGGCGCGGCCAGCGAGTACGCGTGAAGCAGCCCCAGGTCGTAGCCCACGGGCAGCTGGCCCCAGTTCTCCCAGTCCAACAGGACCAGGGGCGCATGTGTCAGGTTCGCCCAGTGCAGATCGGCGTGCCCGGTCGTCGTTTCACGGATCCTGATGGAGTCGATGCCGAGGAAGCGGCGGAAGTTCCGGTCGACCCAGTTCTGCCGTACCGATTCTCGGTCGGTGGGCACCGTCGCGAGCGTCCCGAGCGCGGACTTCAGCTCCGCCCACCACGAGTCGGGCAGAGCGATGTCCTGGTCGAGCGCGGGAGTGCCGCTGGTATCCGGCTGGACGGACGCATACCCGGTGAGCTCCGCCCGGTAGGCGAGGTCCGGTGAGGTCCAGTCGAGCACGCCGCGAAGCCGCGGCCGCGGGACCGACCGCGGCACACGCGTGTCAGCGGTCGCCGTCCCCTCCCACAACCGTCCACCCGCCTTGCTGACCTCGGCGGAGGCGATGCGCAGCCAGCAGTCCCCGGCCCGCCGCCCCAATGTGCGGCCCTGCCACCCCCACACCTCCGGCCCCGACGCGGACACCCGGAACTGCTGCGCGGCGGCCGCGTGCGCGCGACACATCCGGTCAAGCTCGTCGCGCTCCGCCGGGGCGACAAACACCGCCTGTTGCTCGGCCCGTTCCACCGTCACACCCCCTCCGCCACGACGTCGGCCTCATGACGCTCAACGGGGCCGGGCAGCACCACGTCACGCCCCGGCCACCGGAACACCAAGCGGCAGTGCAGCTTGTCGAGGACGTCGCCGGCGGGCAGCGCATCGTCGGGCGTACCAGCCGGAAAGACCGTCAAGAGGGGGTCGGCGTGCTGGTCGTTGTCGTCGGCGCGGATGTGACGGTCCCAGGCCCGGACCGTGGCCACCAGCCGCTCGGCGAGCTCGGGTCCCTGCTCGCCGAAGGCGCGCGCGACCCACTCCCACTGCTTGCCCTGCGGGGTGTCGCCGTCCTTGGTCTGGACGTGGATCAGGTAGGCCAACGACGCGTCGCCGATGATCGTGGGGGCGTCGCGGTTCGTCGCGATGCCGGTCACTTCCTCAGCGGGCTCCAGGTGGGCGGCCAGTCGGCAGAAGGCCGACAGGGTGGTGGCGGCGTACAACTGCAGGGAGCCGTAGTAGGAGTTTGCCCCCATGGTCACGCCGGTCGCGACCTCGTGCCGCCGCCCGCGCAGCGCCTCCTCCAGGCCCTCCGTTTCGGCGGAGGGACCGTCGTCGAAGCGCAGCGCCAGCGCTCCGTCGAGCAGGGGAACGACCGGGGCGGGGCGGGCCTGCTGACCCTGGTCGCGGACGAAGCCGCAGTAGGTGAAGCGGCGGGCGTGCAGCACCTCGCCGCGCCGCTCGAACGCGATCGCCCTGGTGTAGCCGCCCATCTCCAGCGGCAGGACCAGGCACCCGCCTTCGGCCAGCTGCTCACGCCAAGCCGGAGCGACGTCCCAGCAGTTGTAGGTGATCACGCTGGCGTCGAAGCCGCCGCGGGGTACGAGGTGGGCGGGCGCGCCGAACGCCGCGTCGGCCTCGACGGCGGTGACGCGTCCGCTGCCGGCCTCCGTGAGGAAGGCGCGGGTCCGGCGTACGACCCACGGGTCGATGTCGACGCTCACCACTTCGGGCCCGGCGACGTGGGCGATCAGCTCGGCGTTGTAACCACCGGACCCCGCCTCGAACACGATCGCACCCGGCCCAACACGCAGGCTCTCGAGCATGTCGGCCTGGAGCCAGGCCGCGGACACCGAGCTGACGGCCGTCCCTGTCTCGTCGCGCCGGGTGATGACGGCCCGGTCGCCGCCGTCGTACGCGGCCGCCAGGCTCGCCTCCGGGGCGAAACGATGGCGGGGCACCGTCCGCAGCGCGTCGCGGACGGGCTCGGACGGGGCCCAGCCGCCGTCGATCACCGTCTGTGCCATCGCCTGGCGCAGCCGGACGGCCTCACCCGGCTCGCCCGGCACGGGGGGCCGATCGGCGGCGAGCGGGTAGGAGACCACACGCGGCAGGTCTGGGATGACACCGGGCCACACGCTGTCGATCGCGAGTGCGGCCGGAACGAAGACGCCCCCGACACAGGCGAGAGCGTGCAGGTCGAAGAACTCCCAGCGGTCGAACTTGTCCGCCTCCGCGTTGGTCAGCGTTCCCGTCCACGCGGTGATCCGGACGACGGCCGTGAGCCGCGGGATGCCGTGGCTGTCGTCGACCAGCATCGTCAGCACGTACGCATCCGCCGGGTCGGCGACCAGACCCGTTTCCTCGGCGAGCTCGCGCACGGCCGCGGCGGCGAAGCCCTCCGGGCCGGAGGTCTTGCCACCGGGCAGTTCCAGCATGCCGCTGCGGGAGCGGCCGAGCAGGACCCGGCTGGCGTCGTCGGTGACGATCGCGAGGGCGCCGGTCAGGGCATGGGCGGTGGTCGGCCGCTTCTCGACGGCCCTCGTGTCGGCGTGGCAGGGGCCGCGCAGCACCAGGATGGCCAAGCCGTCCGCGTCCAGCCGTTCCACCGTCTTCCACCCGGCGGCGAGCACGGTGATCTCGTCCTCGTCCAAGGCGATGCCGCGCCGCTCCTCGGGCGTGGTCTCCGCCACCGGGGTGATGACGACGAGAGCGCCGCAGTCCCGGAGCCGCTCACCCAGCCCGTGAAGGACGCGCCCTCTGTCCTGCACGAACGGGTACATCAAGCGCATGACGACCAAGTCGTATCCGTCCTCATGCAGCGGGGCGGGGTCGTCGCGCTCGATGTCCAGGTGCAGCCAGCGCACGCCCTCGACGTCGGCGTGCTCCTCGCGGGCCCGGGCGAGCGCGCTGTCGGCGAAGTCGCACGCGTCCACGGTGTAGCCGAGCGAGGCGAGGTAAGCGGCCAGCTCCCCGGTGCCACATCCGACATCGAGTGCCCGGCCGCCGCCGTCCGGGGCGGGGGTGTGCTCGGCGAGGAGCTCCCGCTCCCGCTCACCGACCTGCCGGAAGTTCTTGCCGTCGCTGAAGTGCTGCTCCCACTGGTCGCGGGCGGTGTACGTCAACGTGCTGCTCCTCGTACGTAGGTGCGGTGGTCAGGGGTGCTGGGCGGCGCGGAGCCGGGCCAGCGTGCGCCGGCCGCGCTCGACGAGCTCGGGGTCGCCGTGCGCGGCGCCGTAGGAGATACCGGAGACGGAATCCAGGACACACAGGGCCGCGAGCTGGGCCTCTTCCTCCGGTGTGAAATGGCGGCCGTAGCCGTCCATCACGGCCTGCCGAAGGTCAGGGCGGCCGTGCCACGCATCGGACAGCCGCACGAAGTCCCTGATCGCCGGGCCTTCCTCCGACCGCTCGAAATCGATCACGTACAGGACATCGGCATCTTCGTCCCATCGCAAATTGCGCAGCTGAAGATCTCCATGTGTGGGGACCGCCTCCAAGGCGGGCAGTCCAGCGGCCTTCTCGGCAGTGGCGCGGGTGAACTCTTCGTCCCCAGGCGCGAGGTGGGCGCGGGCGCCGTCCAGGTGCCGCTCCAGCTTCCCCAGGGGCAGGGTGCCGGCGGCCGCGCGCGGTGGGGCGCTGGTGTGGATGGCGGCTGCGAGCTTCCCGATGCGGTGGAAGATGCGGCGCTGCTGCTCGGGCGCGTACGTGGCGCCGTGCAGAGACCGGCCTCCCACTGCGGTGAGTACCACGGCCCGTAGCTGCGGGTCGGCGGCTACCAGCCGGGGCGCGGCCGGGCCGAGACCGGGCACCCAGCCGCGGAGCGCCGACACTTCGCGCTGATGGAAGCGGTCGTTCTGGTGGACCTTGACGTACCAGGTGCCGCCCTCAGCGCCGCTCGCCCGCCAGACGCGGCTCTCCTCTCGCACCCAGGACTCGTCCGTCCAGCCAGTGATCCGGCCCACCGCCCGCTCGGCGAAGGCGCGCACCTCCTGGGGGACCGTGCCGGGGCCGCCGGGTTCGGGGACCAGGACCAGCCGGTCGGCGGCCGAGGTGTAGGCGATCGGGTCGCCGGGCTCCTGGAAGTGCACGGCCATCCGCGCACCGGCCCGGTAGGCGTCCAGCCCTGCCCGGCAGTACGCGACCATCGGCTCCGGAAGCTTGTCGAACGCGAACCACTCCATGGCGTCGCAGACCTGATGTTCCCTGACCTGCGGGATGCCCTGCCAGCGCCTTACCTCGAAGAACACGCCGATGCGCGCGCCGTCGGCCGGGGAGCGGTGGTGCACGGTGACGGCCGCGCGGACGTCGGCCGGATCGACGACGATGTCGGCCTCCTCCCGGGCCTCACGCACCAGGGCAGCGACCATGTCCTCCCACGGGCCGTCCAAATGCCCGGACACGAGATGCCAGCAGCCAGCCGCGTACACGTCACCGGCCCGCCGGGACAGCAACACCTCAAGCCCCGCCGCGCCCTCGCGCACGGCAATCAGGTGGACGTCGAGCGGCTCGGTGTGCCGCTGGGTGCCGCTCACGCAGCGCCGCCGGGGCGGCACGCGAGCAGCACGGTGAACACCGCGTCCTGCTTCAGGACGCCGCCGTCGGCATGGTCCTGGAGCAGGCGCAGAGCGGCGGCCTCGAACTCGCCGAGGCGGCCCGCGAACTGGGCAGGGCGGGCGAAGCTGGTGGTGCGCAGGTAGCCGATGACGTTCCCGGGCGCCCAGAGGCGGGAGAGGGGGAAGCTGTGCTCGGTCACCTCGCTGAACGCGGAGTCGGCCAGGTCGTCCTCGTACCGGCGGCCCGGCCCGGCATACACGCCGCCCGTGCCCGCGCGGCGCTCCTCGCCCAGGTAGGACTGGATCAGCTGCTTGAGCGCGGCCGTCCAGTCCGCCCGGTAGGTCCACAGGCTGCCGTCACCGGTGATCCCTACGGTGGCCCCGCAAGCGGTGACGCGGTCGGCCATCTGCACGGCAGGGCTGACGGCTTGGGGGTGAAGAGGGTTTGGTGGCTGGGGCATCCGTAACTCCTTATTGCTGTGCGGCTGCTGTGCCAATGGGAGGGTCAGGGCCTGAGCAGGTTGGCCGCCCCCGCCCGGTCTATGGAGTCCGGGGCATGCAGTTCGACGGCGATCCGAGGAGGCGCGGTCATGGCACCTGCCGGGGCACGGCGGCGAGAGGAGGAAGCGTCCAGGCCAGGGCCTTCGGGCCCGCGCCGGAGGTGACGTGCTGGGCCTTGACGCTGTCACGTAGGTCGACCCGGTACTGCTCGGGCCGTCCGGCCTGCTCCCAGCGCGCGTGGAGGTTCTCAAGTTCAGCCCAGACGTCACGCGGCCCATGGACTCGGACGGTGCCGTCGCCAGGGCCAGCCACGGCCAGGAGTCGTCCTCGGGCGCGACGATGGTCATCGTCTCGGCCTGGAAATCCCGGACCAGACCGGGGGCGAGGTAGGCGGCGGCGAGCCAGAATCCGTACGCCTCGTCCGGCGGCGGCGTGAGCCGCGTGGACCGTGCCGTACCCGGGTCGTATTTGATGGGGGCGCGGTGGTCCACAGCGTTGAGCCACCGATAGCCGAGCAAGGGCCGGTACCCGCGCGGCCGGCCCCGCAGGAGCGCCTCGACCGTGCTGTCCGCGGTGCGGGTGACGAGGAGTTGTCCCGGCCAGCTCGGCGTACGGGTCGCGAGCGTCGTGAGCAGCTGGCCGCCCGGCGCGAGCTGTTCCACCCACGGCGCCGGGACACACGGCACGCCGATGCCGGAGTGGATCCGGTCGTACGGCGCCCTCGCCTCGTGCCCTTCGAGCGCGTCACCCTCGATTACCTCCGCACCGACACCGAGACGGTCCAGGTTCCGCTGGGCGAAGGCCGCCATGTGCCCGTCCCGCTCCACGCCGGTGGCGAGTCCGGGGCCGGTGATGGCGGCGGCGAGTGCGAGGGAGACGCCGGGGCCCGGCCCGAGCTCCAGATACCGCTGCCCGGAGCCGAGTTCCATGGCTTGGAGGACTTCGATGGTGGCGGGGGTGTAGGTGGACATGGACGTCATGTGTCCGCCTGTGACCGGCCCGCGCGGGAGTGCGTCGAGGGGTTCGCCGTCGCGCTGGAGCAGGATCGACTCGTCGCTGTGGATCAGGTCGAGCCATTCCTGGCGGTCGTCGGGGTGGGAGCCATCAAGGAGGCGCCAGTCGATCGGGGCCGCGCCCGGGCCGCTGACCCGGACGTACGCGTGCGGGAGCAGAACCTCGCGCGGCAGGCGAAGCAGCGCGTCGCGCAGCAGCGAGTCGGTCAGGACACCTTCGGCCGTGAGCCGGTCGACCATGCCGGCTCGCCGGCGGCTTGTCGCTTCGTGGAGGTCAAGAGGCATGAACGGGGGCCTTCGCGGGAGTGGAAGTAGCAGAGGGCATGTTGGTCAGGCGGCGGACCGGAGAGGGCCACGACAGTCCAGCCGGCACGAGGCAGACACCGTCCCGGCGATCAGCGCGGCCTGTACGGAGGAGACGACGGCGCTGGCGCCCCGCCAGGAGCCCCCGCAGCACGTACCTGGACTCGGCCTGGGGCCGCCGCCCGGGGCCGCTACCGGCGGGTGTGCTCACCCTGCTCACCAGCCCAGCTGAGAGTAGGGGCGGCCTTCGGCGATCGCGGTGATGGCCGTGCGGGTGTAGGAGACGATCGGGTCCGGCAGCTCGTCCCGCGGCCACCACTGCCAGGTCAGGCACTTGTCGGACTCGCGCACCTCGGGGGTGCCCTCCCACCGGCGAGCTCGGAAAACGAGCTGCATCAGGGGCAGGCTGCCCGGGGTGTCGACGACGTGGACGACGTGCACGAGCTCCACGTCGGCGGGGTCGATGACCAGCCCTGCTTCCTCCCACGCCTCGCGGACCAGGCACGCGAGGGCGGACTCCTGCTCGCACCGCCCGGCGAGGTAGTGCCAGGTGTCCCCGCGTATTTCGAGTCGGGGTGACGCAGGCCGAGAAGCACCCGGCCTGCAGAGTCTTCGAGGTGGAGGTGGACTCCGACGCCGTTCAGCACCACCCGGCTGCCCCCGTCCCACACGGGCGGAGCCGCGGCCAACGTGTTGTCCGGGGGGTTCTCGGCCGCATGCCGGCAAATCAGGTCCCGGGTAGCGGGACTCAGGCGCAGCCGATCCAGTTCATCGGGCGCGAACCAGCGCAGCAGCACACCCTCGTGCAGCGCGAGACGGTCGGGATTGCCGCGCCACCGGCCGACGAAGACCTGGACCGGGACGCTGAGGCCGTCGATGCTGGTCGCGGCCTCCACGGCGTAGGGCTTCACGTCCTCGAGGCGTAGGTCGGGCACCTCCTCGGACAGCTCCCGCAGCAGGGTGCCCTCAAGGCTCTGGTCGTCGTGCGTGCGACCGCCGCCGAGAAGTGAGAACGCCCCCGACTCCCAGATGACGCCGGGCTTGTGGTCGCGCAGATGAAGCAGGTACCGGCCGGCCCCGTCGTGGATCAGCGCGGAAGCGTTCACCGGCTCCGGCAGGCCGTCAAGGTCCGCCGCGAGGAGCTTCGCGCGCAGTGTCGGCGAGGTGACCTCCGGCTGCGGGAGCCACTGGGCGCCGGAGACCTCCTCGTCCTGCAGCGCGACCTCGGGCGGCTCCTCGCCGGAGAGGTAGAAGACGTAGCGGACGTCGTAGTGGCGGTGGGCCGGTTCCCCTTTGGAGGGGCTGGCGTCGATGTCGTGGACGTCGATGTCGATCGGAGAGCCGAGCAGTTGCCGGGTCAGGCACAGGGCGCCTGGCGGGATACCGGCTTCTTCCGTCACCTCGCGCAGCGCCGCGGCGAGCAGTGTGCGGTCCCTGGGCTCGATGTGGCCGCCGGGGGCGAGCATGAGGCCGCCGGTGGCCCGGTGCCGGATGTGCAGGACCCGGCCCTGCCGGTCGATGATGACGGCGCTGCACGTGATGTGCCCGGGCAGCGTCGTTCGGGCGGTCGCGTCGCCGGGCCGGTCGAGCGCGGCGAGAAGCTCGGCCAGGGCGTCACGCTCGCCGGGGTGCCGGCCGAGGTACGCCTCGACGGTCCTGCGGATCGCGGTGGAGATGGGTGGCATGGGCGTCGTCTCGCCTTCGATGTCAGGGGCGGGCAGGCGGGGCAAAGAGGCTCTGGTGGTTCAGCTGGCCGTTCCGTGGCCGGACGGCTTGGCGCTTCGGGGACCTGGTACGCCGCCGGTCGACGGAGCGATTCCGTACTGGGGGCCTCGGCGGTGAAGGTGCCCTGGGAACAGGCCACGCTTATGGGAGATCAGGTCCTCGTGGGTCTTGTCGCCGCCTGGTTCGGCTGGCGTCAACGCGTTCCCCTCTCGTGGACGTGGCGGTGGCGTCGCCGTGTTCAACGACGCCACACGATTTCGAGCAACTGTTCCTTTCGGACGCGTGGTGCGCCCTGCAATTCAGCGGTTTTCCGAGGGCGCGCAATGCATTGACCCTTGCCGCGCAAGGGCCTGCGGCTCGGGGGAGGTTGGCCGAAACGCCGACGTTCGGTCGCTGCGGCGGTCGGCTGTCAGCCGGCCCCCGTCACTGAGGCTTCGCCCTGTTCGCCCGGGGTGGACGGCAGGCCCAGACGCAGCGTCATGACCGCGTGGTCGGTCAGCCCCCCATCGCGGGCTTCCAGGTGGTAGTCGCAGCTCAGGACGCGTTCGGCGTGGGGTGTGGAGACGAAGAGGTGGTCGAAGCGGAAGCCGTTGCCGCTGCGCCCGAACCATGAGTGGCCGACCTCGCCGGAGTGGAGGTGGCGGAAGGCGTCGGTGAGGCGGGCGGCCTGGAACGAGTCGCAGAAGTCGTACTCCCAGTTGCCGAACACCTTGTGCGGGGGCTGGTGGCCGCGCTCGATGACGTTGAGGTATCCGGCCACGATGACGGGCATGTCCGGGAAGGCGGCGAGCAGCCGTGGCAGGCTCTCGGTGACCGAATCCTGGAGGGAAGGCACGCTTGGTGACATTGCGCTGGTCCTTCGGGCCGCGGGAGGGCACGTACAGGCCCAGCACTCCGATGTCGTGGCCGCCGACGGTGACGCGGGCCGCCGGGGCGCGATGGGGTGTGACGGTGACCGGGCTGAGGACGGGCCGGACGGTACTGATGCGGCAGGCGATAACCGTGCGGTAGTCGGGCGTGGACGGCTGGGGGCGACCACGGTGGCGTACCCGCGCTCGGTGAGCGCGGCGACGAGGGCGTCGCCGCTCTGAGTGGAAGACACCTCTGTGAGGACGGCGATATCGGCGCCTTCCTGGCCGGCGATCCATTCGGCCTGGCGGCGCGAGCGTTCAGCAGAGGCGTACTGGGCGTTGAACAGCAGCAGCCGCACGGCGTCGGTGGCCGGCTGGTGGGCGGGCGCGTCGGTGGCGAGCAGGGACAGCTGCTCAGAGGACTGAGTCATCCTGAGCCGCACTGCCACCCTATTCGAACAGCGCGCCACAGCCGGCGACAGCAACCGAACCGGGGCCACCCGCCGCCAGCGAGACCTGCACCTCTTCGCGAACAAAGCGCCTGCCTGTCCGGCCCGTGGGTCAACGGCACACCTGAGCGCGGCGGCCGGTCACCGATGCGCCGGTGGTGCAGCCGAAAGGATGGCCCGGGTGCCACTCCGGCCACCCGGGCGGCAGGCCCGCGAATTGGCCCCAGAGCGGTTCACCCGGCCACGACGGCAGCGCGGGCACAGGTCTCCCCAGTGATCACAGAGCGTCGCAACTCCCTGATTAACCGGAGCTGTGCCCGTCCTGCTGCCGGTGTCCCCCAACCGCGCCTATCCGCGCGACCTCTATCTCTGTCTTCTCTCTCCGCCGGGGACGCAGCGGCAACCGCCGTCACACCTGACGCAGAGACGGGAACGACGAGAGAGAGACGGCTGCGCCGGAAGAGGCCACCGCTTCGGCTGCTGCCGGAGTCCCGGCGCCCCGCGACTTGAACGCGCGACGGTGGCCCGTGAGGCCCTGGGCGACGCAGCCTGACAACGTCGTCGACAATCACCCCATGGATGTCACCGAGTTGCTCGAATCGGCTTCCCTTCTGGTCCCGGAAGAGATCGCTACCAAAAACGACGTCACAGTGCGAGACGTCTGGGACTACCTCGCCCACGACGAATGGCAGATCGCTCTGAGCCTGCTGGAGGAGCTCGGGGACGGGCATCCACTGCCCCTGTCGTTCTGGGAACAGATGGCTAAGGCAGCTGAGCAACTCCGTCTCGAGCGGAGCGCAGCTTGGTGCCACTGGCGGTGTTCTGAGATTCGAAACGGGATGGTCCGGGCGGATCTGACACTTCGTCCAGGCGCAGAAGCCCGACGCAGGACACCGATCGCTGGCCACGGTGTTTTGCGGCCCATGTGGGACATCGGGAACCTCTCACCCGCTGGGGGTGCTTCGGTGAGTATTGCCGGGCTTTGGGTCGAGGACGGGCCCGTTCTGGAGCCCGGTGGCCGGGCCACTGTTCGTCTCGTGCCTCTCACGCCGTCTCACTGGAAGCACGTCGAAACCGGTCAAGAGATCAGCATGCATGAGGACCGGACCGTGTCCGGCACCGCAGTCGTGCTGGAGGTTCATCTTCCTGCCACCACCATGCCCACGAGCTGACGTCGACTGTCCTAGACCTCTCACTGGCGCAGATAATCACTGGCTTCGTTCATCTCCAGGAACAGCGATTGTCGATCGGTTCTGGAGTCAGA